>JBBSRE010000001.1:0-43424 GCA_038243365.1 Burkholderiales bacterium
CACGCTCATCGCCACGTTGATGGTGCACCTGGGCGACGCAGACGCCATGCTGTGCGGGCTGGTCGGCAAGTTCGACAACCACCTGCAGCACGTGCGCGACATCTTCGGCCTGGAGCCGGGCATGCACACGCTGGCCACCGTCAACGCGCTCATGCTCGATCGGCATACCCTGTTCATCGCCGACACCTACATCAACGATGAACCCGACGCCGAGCTGCTGGCCGAGATTGCCAAGATGGCTGCGGGCGTGGTGCAGGGCTTCGGCATGCCCCCCAGGGTAGCGTTCCTATCTCATTCGAATTACGGCTCCTCGAACCGGCCTTCAGCCCAGCGCATGCGCAAGGCACGCGATCTGTTCGCCGCTGCCGAGCCTGACATCGAATGCGACGGCGAGCTGCACGGTGACGCCGCTCTGTCGCAAAGCGTGCGTGCGCAGAGCCTGCTCGATTCGACCATGCAAGGCGCTGCCAACGTGCTGATCTGCCCGAATCTGGACGCCGCGAATATCCTGTTCAACGTGCTCAAGACCACCGGCGGCCATGGCACCACCATCGGCCCGATCTTGCTGGGCGCGGCTGCCGCGGCGCATGTGCTAACGCCTTCTTCCACAGTGCGGCGTGTCGTCAACATGACCGCGCTGGCTGCTGCGCAGGCGATCAAACGCAAGGGCTGAGGGGGACTGAGGCTTCAAGGCCTGGTCGGCGTCGCAACCGAGGCGCTGGCCAGGTACGCCGAGCCTCGGCGCAGCTCAATTCGCTTCAGGTGTCGGATCGCGTTCCATGAGGCCAGCCACCACATCGGCGGGCCGTTGGGTGCCGTCGAGCAAGGCCACCACTCCTTCGCTGATAGGCATCTCGACCCCCAGCTGGCGCGCGCGCTGCACCACCGTGCGGGCGCAGTAGACGCCCTCCGCGACGTGGCCCAGCGACTCCACCGCTTGCGCCAACGTGTGACCTTGCGCCAGCAGCAATCCGACACGGCGGTTGCGCGACAGATCGCCCGTGGCGGTCAGCACCAGATCACCCAGGCCAGATAAACCCATGAACGTCTCCGCGCGGGCGCCCAGCGCAAGCCCCAGACGCGTCATTTCCGCCAGCCCGCGGGTGATCACGGCGGCGCGCGCGTTAAGCCCGAGGGCCAATCCGTCGCAGAGACCGGTGGCAATGGCCAGCACGTTTTTCACCGCGCCGCCTACTTCCACGCCCACGATGTCGTCGTTGGCGTAGACGCGCACACTCGGGCTGTGGAATGCTCGCACCAAGACATCCCGCACCTGGGCGTGTTCACTCGCCGCTACCAGCGCCGTTGGGCTGGCCGCCGCGACTTCCTGCGCAAAGCTGGGGCCACTGAGCACGCCGGCATGCAACTGCGGCGCCACCTGGGCCAGAATTTCGTGGCCGAGCAGGCCGTCGACGCTGCTCTGCACGTCTGCGCCGGACGCATTCGCATTGCCGCCGCCTGCATGGGCTTCAAACCCCTTGCACAGCCACGCCACGGGTGCCTTGCAGTCGCGTAATTCCGTGAGCAGCGACCGCAAGCCGGCCATGGGCGACGCGAGCACCACCAGGTCAGCCTGGTCGCCGACCGTGCCCAGCGCCATGTCGGCCGAGCTGGCGAGCTGCAGGGAGCCCGGGAAATGAGCGTCTGGCAAATAGCGCTGGTTGCTGCGCTCAGACTGCATGGCCCCGCATTGCGCCGCGCTGCGCGACCACAGCGTGACCGCATGTTCGAGTGGATGCGCGGCAGCACTGATGGCCACCGCCGTTCCCCAGGCGCCTGCGCCGATCACTACCATTTTCATAGCTTATCGCGCCCGGCCAGCAAGCTCTGCAGCCCGAAAACGCTCAAAAACGCCAGCTGCAAATTATTGCGGCAGGCTGGCGTTCTCGCCAGTGCCCGCGGTCTGCGTCTGCTGCTGTTGCTCGTACATCGCCTGGAAGTTGATCTCGGCCAGATGGACTGGTGGGAACCCGGCGCGGTTCACCAGATCGGCCACGTTGCCGCGCAGGTACGGGTACACGATCTGCGGGCACGCAATGCCCATGATCGGACCCATTTGGTCTTCAGGAATGTTGCGGATTTCAAAAATGCCAGCCTGCTTGGCTTCCACCAAAAACACCGTCTTGTCATTGATGCGCGTGTGCACGGTGGCCGTCACTGACACTTCGAAGATGCCTTCGCTGACCGGCGCGGCCTCGACGCCTAACTGGATGTCCACGTTGGGCTGCTCGGACTCCAGCAAGATGCCGGGGGAGTTGGGTTGCTCCAGCGACAAGTCCTTCAGGTAAACGCGCTGGATCTGGAATACGGGGTTTTCTTCGGTGGCCATGGTGCAGTCTCTTTCAGCTCAATCCGGCCCGGCGACAAGCGGCAGGCCCAAAAAACAAAATCCGCCGGGGAGCAACTCCCACAGCGGTCACATGCGGCGAATTATGCCGCGCCAAGCAGCGGCATCAGCTCGCCCTTGCCATCCAGAGCGACGAGCTCATCGTGTCCGCCGACATGCGTTTCTCCAATGAAAATCTGCGGCACAGTGCGCCGGCCGGTGATCTCCATCATATGCATGCGAGCGTCCGGATCGGTGTCGATCCGAATCTCTTCAATGGTCTCGACACCCTTGGATTTAAGAATTTGCTTGGCGCGCGTGCAGTAGGGGCAGACGCCCGTGGTGTACATCTTGACGGGTTGCATGGTATTTCCTTTCAAACGCATGTAGGGACGGGTGGCGGCATTGCCAGGGCATCACGTCCGGCGAACCAGCATGAACCGGTATCCATGCCGCGATAACGGGCTGGAGCGGGCTGGAGCTATGCCTTTTCGATGGGCAGATTCGCGTCTCGCCAGGCTTTGAGCCCACCCGAGAGAATCTGAACGTTCGAATAACCAAGCTTGCGCGCCACGGCCGCCGCGCGGCCCGCGCGGTTACCGGTCGGGCACACCAGAACCAGGGGGA
Source organism: Burkholderiales bacterium (assembly GCA_038243365.1). GTDB lineage: Bacteria > Pseudomonadota > Gammaproteobacteria > Burkholderiales > Burkholderiaceae_C > Simplicispira. The sequence continues at coordinate 2,954 of JBBSRE010000001.1, forward strand.
GCGCCTTGTTCTTCACGGACACAGGTAGGCGAGATTCGAAATCATCAAGCGGAAGATGTCGCGAGCCCACGGCGTGGCCACTGGCGAATTGCTCGCCACTGCTCACGTCGATCAGCACGCCTTTTTCTCGGTTGACCACCTGCACGGCCTGCGCCGGCGTGAGGCCTTGGCCGGTGCCGCCCTTGATCAACGGCACGAGCAGCATGGCGCCTGAACCGATGGCCAAGACAAACAGATACCAGTTGTCGACGATGAAATTCACAGGATTCCTTGGTTTGCTAAGCCTGCAATTTTAGAATGCGAAGTTTTGACCCGCAGGAATACAGGCCATCGCATGCACAAGCTCGTACTTATCCGCCACGGCGAATCCACTTGGAACCTCGACAATCGCTTCACCGGCTGGACCGATGTGGCCCTGACCGAGACCGGTGTTGCGCAAGCCAAGATGGCAGGAGCCTTGCTGCGCGACGGGGGCTACGAGTTCGACGTAGCGTTCACCAGCGTGCTCAAGCGGGCTATCCATACGCTCTGGCATTGCCTCGACGCCATGGACCGCACTTGGGTACCCGTGACCAAGGACTGGCGCCTCAACGAGCGCCACTATGGAGCGTTGCAAGGCCTCAACAAGGCCGAGACAGCTCAAAAGTTCGGCGATGAGCAAGTGTTGATCTGGCGCCGAAGCTACGGCACCCCGCCGCCAGCCCTTGAACCCGGCGATAGCCGAAGCGAGCGCAGCGACCCGCGCTATGCGGGCCTTGAGCGCCACCAGATTCCGCTAACGGAATGCCTGGAGGACACCGTGGAGCGCGTGATGCCGTTTTGGAACGATACGCTGGCGCCTGCCATCCGGTCTGGCCAGCGGGTGGCCGTGTCAGCGCATGGCAACTCCATCCGCGCGCTGGTGAAGTACCTCGACGGGATCTCGGATGACGATATCGTCGGACTGAACATACCGAACGGTATTCCGCTCGTGTACGAGCTGGACGACCAGCTTAAACCCCTGCGCCACTACTACCTGGGCGATGCCCAAGCCGCCGAAATGGCTACAGCGGCCGTTGCGGCCCAAGGGCAGAACTGAATTTCGCTGGCGCGGGAACCCCTCACGACCAAGCGCTTCCAAGAAGCGTGCGGGAAAGAACGTGCGTGAGTACTGCGGTGTATATTGAATTGGTCAAAGGGGATGTATGGGCCAGAAATTGAAAATTACCGGGTTGGTGGGCATTGGCGTCTTAGCCGGTGCACTAACCACCGTTTCGCTGCAGACTGTGGCGCGCGGAGCCATGTCTCCGTTGCCACTGGAGGAAATTCAGCAGCTGTCAGCCGTTTTTGGGCTGGTCAAAACAGACTATGTTGAACCGGTCGACGACAAGAAGCTGATCACCAATGCCATATCCGGCATGGTTTCGAGCTTAGACCCGCACTCACAATATTTCGACAAAAAGTCGTTCTCTGAATTCCGCGAGGGCACCTCGGGCCGGTTTGTCGGCCTTGGAATCGAGATCACGCAGGAAAACGGGCTGATCAAGATCGTCTCGCCCATCGAGGGTTCGCCAGCGTTTCGCGCTGGCCTGAAAACGAATGACCTCATCACCATGATCGATGAGACGCCCGTCAAGAGTCTCTCGCTGAGCGAGGCGGTCAAGCGAATGCGTGGGGAGCCCAATACACAGGTCACGATCACTATCCTGCGCAAAGACGAGAGTCGGACGTTCCCGGTCACGATCACGCGGGAAGAAATCAAGACGCAATCGGTGAAGGGCAAGGTCATCGAGCCCGGTTATGGCTGGATTCGCGTCACGCAGTTCCAGGATCGCACCGTGGAAGACTTTGTGCGCAAGGCGCAAGAACTCTACAAGCAGGAACCGCGGCTCAAGGGCCTGGTACTGGATCTGCGCAACGACCCCGGCGGCTTGCTCGACGGGGCTGTTGCCATTTCAGCGGCCTTCCTGCCGGCCGATGTGACGGTCGTGACCACCAACGGTCAGCTGCCTGAGAGCAAGGCCACTTATACGGCTTCGCCAGAATTTTATGCCCGCCGCGGCAGCGACCCATTGCGTGGCCTGCCTCCGGCGCTCAAGAGCGTGCCGCTGGTGGTGCTGGTCAACGAAGGCTCGGCTTCAGCCAGTGAAATCGTGGCCGGCGCCCTGCAAGACCACAAACGCGCGATCGTGATGGGCAGTCAGACCTTCGGCAAGGGCTCGGTCCAGACGGTACGCCCCCTCGGTCCGGACACGGGCATCAAGTTGACCACCGCGCGTTACTACACGCCCAGCGGCAAATCTATCCAAGCAAAGGGAATCATCCCCGATGTGCTGATTGATGAGACCGCTGATGGGAATCTGTTTGCGGCCCTGCGCATGCGCGAAGCCGATCTCGACAAACATCTGATGAGCGGCCAAGGTGCAGAGGTGAAAGATGTGGCACGCGAGCAAGCCCGAGAGGAGGCCCGCAAGCGCCTCGAAGAAGAGGCGAAGAAGCCTCTCTCGGAGCGTCGCGCCCCGGAATTCGGCACCGAAAAAGACTTTCCGCTTCAGCAGGCCCTGAACCAGTTGCGCGGCCAGCCGGTCGTGGTCAGCAAGACTCAAACCGAACGCAAGGAAGAGAAAAAAGAAACGCCGTGAGCGGCGTTGCGCTCCGATCCGGGCTGGCAGGCTAAGCGCTTGCCGGCCCTTTTCGTTGCTGCCTCGGCAGCGTGTGTGCGAGCAAGAAGACGGGCGTGCTGCCCCAGAGATCACCGATGACAGACGACCAACTTCTGCGCTACTCGCGCCACATCCTTCTCGATGACATCGGCATCGAAGGACAGGAGCGTATTCTCGCCAGCCACGTCCTGGTGATTGGTGCGGGCGGCCTGGGATCGCCGGCATTGCTGTACCTGGCTGCAGCCGGCGTTGGGCACATCACGCTGGTGGACGACGATGCGGTAGACCTGACCAATCTGCAGCGCCAGATCGCACACACCACCGGCCGCATCGGTGTGCCCAAGGTGACCTCTGCAGAGCAGGCCATGCAGGCGCTGAACCCAGACGTTCGCATCCACGCGCGATCGCTGCGCGTCGATGCTACGGCGCTGGACCGCTTGGTCCCTAGCGCGGATGTGGTGCTCGACTGCACCGACAACTATGCGACTCGTCAGGCTGTGAACGCGGCCTGCGTGCGGCATCGCCGCCCGTTGGTCACAGGCGCCGCCATCCGTTTCGATGCCCAACTGACCGTCTTCGATCCTGGCGTCGCAAGCAGCCCTTGCTACGCCTGCCTTTTTTCGCCCCACGCAAACTTTGAGGACGCCGCTTGCTCCACACTCGGCGTGCTCGGGCCGTTGGTTGGGGTGGTGGGTGCCATGCAGGCCGCCGAGGCACTCAAGCTCCTGGTGGGGGCTGGCACTTCGTTAGCGGGGCAGCTTTTACTGCTGGACGGGCGGACGATGGCCTGGACCCGCGTAAAAACGTCCCGCGATCCGGCGTGCCCGGTGTGCAGCGGGATTTCACCTTAAGCATCCTGCTGTCCTCACGGCGCGGGCAATTCCCGTGAGAAGTGGGAGCGCGGGTTGCCGCACTTAGCTTGATCCTGCATATCTCACCGCACGACGAGATGTAAAAGACACCGTCGTAGGAGATGCCTTACGCACCCCCCGCACAAGCGCTGTCAAAATTGAACACTCACACTGATTAGACTTTCACAAACGAAAGAAGGCGCATCTCGCCGGCTGTGCAACGGATCTCTCCACGTGAAACTTAAAACCTATATCGTTGAAGACAATGCCACCATCCGCGAGAACCTCATCGGGACCTTGGAGGAGCTTGCCACCATTGAGCCCGTAGGTGCGGCAGAGACTGAAGACGACGGAAAAGCCTGGCTGACCAACCAGAGTGCAGACTGGGATCTTGCCATCGTCGACTTGTTTCTTCGCCAGGGAAGCGGGCTTGGGGTAATCGCGGCATGCCGCCAACGCAAATCCCATCAGCGCGTGGTGGTACTGAGCAACTACGCCACGCCAGATGTGCGCATGCGCTGCGCGCAGCTGGGAGTGGACGCCGTTTTCGATAAATCCAACGAGATCGACGCCTTGGTCGATTACTGCATTGCTCAATCGGCCGGCCGGAGTGCGGGCGCCGCCAGCCCACACTCCTGAACACCGTGGGTGCACTCTGCAAGGGCCGCAGCCCCTTGCGTCGCTCAGTCGATCAGCCGGTTCTTCAGTGCGTAGTAAGTCAAGTCGCTGTTCGAACTCAGCGCCATCTTTTCCATCAAGCGCGTGCGATAAGTGCTCACTGTTTTCACACTGAGAGAGAGCGACTTCGCAATGTCACCGGCGGTCTCGCCGCGGGCAAGCTTCAGGAAAACCTGAAACTCACGCTCGGACAGCTGCTCGTGCGGCGGCGCGTCGTCCTTGCGGTTCAGTTGCTGAGCCAACAACTCGGCAACCGAGGGCGTCAGGTAGCGTCGACCCAGGGCAACCGTGCGAATGGCTTCGACGATTTCCTTGGGTTCGCATTCCTTGTTCAGGTAGCCACTTGCGCCTTGACGAATCAGCGAAATGGCGTAGTGCTCTTCTGGGTAGCCGCTCAAAATCAAAATACCCATGTCAGGCGCCTTCGCGCGCAACATCGCCAGGGCATCAAGCCCGCTCTGTCCCGGCATAGCCAAGTCCATCAAAAGCACATCGATCTCTTCGGCGCGAATGAGGTCAATCGCCTCACGTCCGTTGCCTGCCTCTCCCACCACGCGCAGGTCCACGTGCTCCGAGAGAAATTGCCTCAATCCAGAACGGACGATCGCGTGGTCATCGACAATTCCGATGTTGATCATGGTGGATCTTTCCGGGCGCTCTTTTTCGCCCTGTTGAGTGAGATTCGGCTGGTCGCCGACGTGCTGGCAGCTCGCCAGCCATGCATTCCATTATCCCGAATTTGACGCGCGCGTTCGCAGAACAGGACTTTCCCATGCAGTGGTCACAATTCAAGAGAATCGCGTTCAGCTTTCCCATCGCGGTGTTTGCCACGCTGACGCTGGTCGCGATCAATGAGGCTGGTTTCCGCAGTTCGGTAGGTGCGCTGGAGCACATGGCACAGAAGCAGAACCTGCGCAACTCGGTGACGCAGTTGCTTCAAAGCATGCTCGATGCCGAAACCGGCAACCGTGGCTACTTGCTCACGGGCGATGAGCGTTATCTGGAGCCCTATGAACAAGCGATATCGACGGTCAACGCCAACCTGGACCAGGTGCGCGCTCTGGTCGTAGCGTCCACGGCAGATCTGTCTGAGTTTGCACAGCTGTCCCGGCAGGTGTCGCGCAAACTCTCCGAAATGGACCTCAGCCTGCGCCTTCGCCGTCAAGGCAATGAGGACGCATGGAAATTTGTCCTGTCCACCGATGTCGGCTTGGAAAACATGCAGGCCGTCCGTCAGCACGCCAAAGCCTTGATCGGATCCGCCAGCGCAGAAGTGACCAACACACAGGCTGAGATCAAAGACTCGCTCACGCTTGCGCGACTGGGGATTGCCGCCGTCAGTGCCATCGGCTTGCTGGCGTTCGCCATGTACCTGCGCCAAACCACCGCACTGCAAAAATCTACCGAACGCGAGCAGGCTTCATTGGAAGCCGAGCGCGAGCGGCTTGAGGGGCTGGTTCGAGCGCGTACCGAGTCACTCTCCGAGCTGGCCAACCACTTGCAACAAGTTCGTGAGGACGAGCGTGGCCACTTGGCGCGAGAACTGCACGACGAACTCGGAGCGCTGCTCACGGCAGCCAAGCTCGATGTGGCACGCCTGAAGTCCAAGCTGAGCAGCGAGGCGCCGGATGTGGCCGACCGCATTCAGCACCTGAGCGAGACGCTCAATGGCGTGATTTCTCTCAAGCGCCGGATCATCGAAGATCTGCGCCCCTCATCGCTCTCCAACCTGGGCTTGACGGCGGCGCTCGAAATTCTCACACGCGAATTCGCGGACCGGGCCAGCCTCGACGTACAGATCAACGTGGAGCCCGTGACCCTGTCGGAAGGCACCAAGTTGACGATTTACCGCATGGTGCAGGAATCGCTCAACAACATCGCCAAGTACGCCGCTGCGAGCCAAGTGTTGGTGACGGTGCACAACTACCCTACGCACGTCGCGGTGCAGATCCGTGACGATGGCACAGGCTTCGATCTGGCGGACGTCGGCCGTAACTCGCATGGTCTGCTCGGCATGAAACACAGGGTGGAGTCAGCAGGAGGAAAATTGACCATCACGTCTTCTAAAGGCTCTGGCACTCTTGTCTCGGCCGTGATACCCGTCGAAACGAGTGCGCCCGCCCTGGAAGACGCTAGCGCCTGAGTGTGGCAGCAAGTCTGGGCGGGGCAGGTACTTTGGCATGCGCCACGTAGGCGAACACTGACAGCCGGCACAGCGTCGACGCTGACAAACGCTGGCGTTGGCTCCTTGCACTTTGAGCCTGGTGCGAGTCATACAGTACGAGTCAAGCGCTTCGGCGGATTCGAAGCACACCCCGTTTAGCCGCAAGCGCGGCGCCTAGGAGTTGAGTCATGTTGCATTACGCAGTCGTATTTCTGGTCATTGCGCTTATCGCAGCGGTATTCGGCTTTGGTGGTATCGCCGCAGGTGCGGTTGGCATTGCCAAAATTCTTTTCTTCGTCTTCGTGGTACTGGCCGTGCTTACCTTTGTCGCCAGCCTGTTTCGCCGCGGATAGGCGCGAAAAAGACCTCTCTGACGAAGCCCTCCATCCCTCGCAACTAATCAGGACGCACTATGAACACCCAGCAAGCCACCAACAAAGTGAACGAAGTGACCGACAAGGCGGCTGATGCCGTGCGTCAGGCCGCCGATTCCACGCTCAAGGGCGCCGAGAAGGCAGTCGACGCCACCCGCAGTGCCACCAACAACCAGTTGGACAAAGCATCGGACGCAGTGGGCACGATGCGGTCGGAAGTAGATCCGACGATCAACGAACTTGCTGCCAAAGCTCAAGCACTTGCTGAGCGGAGCATCAACTACTGCGCGGAAACCGGCGATCGCCTGCGCCAGCAGGTTGATCAGTACTCCGAAGCCACCAATCGCTATGTGGTTGATCAACCAGCAAAGTCCATGATGATCGCCTTCGGTAGTGGCGCAGCCTTCGCAACACTGTTGATTCTGGCGATGCGTGGTAACAGCCGCGACTAAACAAACGCGATAGATGCGGTGTCACTGGCAGTGCGGCCAGCAGCCGCACCGCCTCAGGAAAGAAAGAAAAGTCCCATGACAAACACCACGAACCATCCGACGATGGAACTTGACCACGACGCGCTGCGCGCCGCGGCCAACAACCTGGAGCGCGGTGCTGTGACGCCTGCGTCTACCCCCTACCGCGAAGCCATTATCAAATTGTTGAACGGCGCTTTGGCAACTGAGCTTGTATGCATCTTGCGCTACAAGCGTCACCATTTCACGGCACATGGCCTTGCCTCGCCGGCGATCGCGGATGAGTTCATGGTGCATGCGGAAGAAGAAACCGGTCATGCTGACCGCCTCGCCCAACGCATCGTTCAGCTCGGTGGCGAGCCGAACTTTTCGCCGACTGGTATCGAAGAGCGCAGCCACGCCAAATACGATGACTCGTCCGATCTTCAAGATATGCTCAAGGCCAACCTGGTCGCTGAGCGTATCGCTGTCGAGGCTTATCGCCAGATGATCAATTTGATTGGCGACAAGGACCCCACGACCAAACGAATGTTGGAAGACATTCTCAAGGACGAGGAAGAGCACGCCGACGAAATCAGCGATTGGCTCGAGCGATAGATTCCCCACAGCAGACCGGACGAGGGGTGCAATAGACCGGCCTGCTGATAACCAGCGCACCAGTGTTCCACTATTCAACCAAAAGGAAAAACCCATGAAATACGCACGTGCTCTCGCTTTTGCAGCTATCGCCGGCATCACCGTTGTCTCGACTGGATGTTCCGTTGCCCGCAACCAGCAAACTGTCGGCTCGTATGTGGATGATGCCGCCATTACCACCGCGGTAAAAGCCAAAATGGCTGAAGACAAGTCGGTTTCGGCCACGTCAATCAGCGTAGAAACGCTCAATGGAACGGTGCAACTCTCCGGCTTTGCCAAGTCGCAGCGCGAAAAGGACATGGCCGCCGAAATTGCGCGTACGACCAAAAACGTGCGTGACGTGCGCAACAACATCGTTGTTCGTCCGTAATTGGTCATTGCGCCCCGAGGGGCGCACGGTCAATTGGCCCGCCGCGCGCGGGCTTTTTCTTTTTTCCCAATAAGCTGGGCGCTATGCAAGTCTTCAACTGCAGCTACTGCGGCAACCTGGTGTTCTTCAACAGCGTGCACTGCGTGCAGTGCGGAAACACACTGGCGTTTGTGCCGGATCGCATGGCTATGCACGCCATGGAGCCCGTACGGCCGGCGCAGGCCAATGGCACAACAGGCCTGTTCACGCTGCTACCAAACGGAACCTCTACGCAGCGCTATCGACAGTGCTTTAACTACACGCAGTGGAATAACTGCACTTTTGCCGTACCTGAGCACAGCAACAGTTTGCTTTGCGTGGCCTGTCGGCAAACCATCGGGCTTCCAGACTTGTCCAGTGGCAGCAACGTCGCAGGCTGGTCGCTACTGGAAGGCGCCAAGCGCCAGCTGTTCTATACGCTAGCGCGCTTGGGATTGCAGAGTGTGGATGACAGTGCCCTGCCCGATCCCGGCCCACGCTATGCCTTCCTGGCCGACTGGCCGAACGGAGATCCCGTGATGACCGGCCACTCCAATGGAATCGTCACCATCAACGTGGCCGAAGCCAACAACGCTGAGCGTATTCGCCGGCGCGTGGATTTGAGCGAGCCCTACCGCACACTGCTTGGCCATTTGCGCCACGAGTCGGGGCACTACTACTGGGATCGGCTGATCCGCGATGCGGGGGGCGAGCTCGCCTTCCGGGCTGTTTTTGGTGACGAGCGGGACGACTACGCCGCCGCGCTGGAGCGCCATTACGCACGCGGGGACCAGAACGACTGGCAGGCCCAGCATGTGACGGCGTATGCAGCGGCACACCCTTGGGAAGATTGGGCCGAGACTTGGGCCCACTACCTGCACATGATCGATTTGCTCGAGACTGCGGCTTCCTATGATGCAGCGCTTGCGCTGCCTGAGCCGCGCGCGACGCGGCGGCCCGCGGTGCGTATTGCCAACCCGTACGAAGAAGACGACGCGCCAGACTTTGCCACCATGGTCCGGCAATGGGCGCCTCTCACGCTGCTGCTCAACAGCCTCAACCGCAGCTTGGGCCAAGAAGATGCTTATCCGTTCGCCATCTCCTCTGGCGCACTCAAGAAGCTGGAGTTTGTGCACATGATCGTGACCAGCTTTCATCCCGAAAAACCATCGGACGCAAGCGGCTAACGCGCCAGCATCAAGGCGACAGGTCGCCAGCCTGCTTGCGCTCTTTCACTTTTCTTTGCAGTTCGGCAAGCACCCCCGGCGAGACAAACTTCTCCACTTCGCCGCCTAGCAGCGCGATTTCGCGCACGAAAGTGCTGCTGATGAACTGGTACTTGTCACCCGGCGTCAGAAACACCGTTTCGACCTCGGGCATCAAGGTGCGGTTCATACCGGCGAGCTGGAACTCATAGTCAAAGTCCGTCACCGCCCGCAATCCGCGCACCATGGCTTTGCCGCCGCGCGCTACGACGAAATCGCGCACCAGCCCGTCAAAGCTCTCCACCGTGACTTGCGGGTACGGCGCTACCGCTTCGCGCACCATGGCAAGGCGCTCCTCCAGGTTGAAAAGCGTCTTTTTGTGGTGCGCCGCAGCTACGGCGACGATGAGCGAGCCGAAGAGTTGCGTGGCCCGGTGCACGACGTCTTCATGCCCAAGGGTGATGGGATCAAAGGTGCCGGGATAAACGGCAATCACATTTTTCTGGGTCATGCCCACATCTTGACAGAGGCGCGCGGGGTGCGGCGTTGGCGCGCAATTACGCGGCGCTCCGCGCACTGGCTTGTCAGCTCGCTGGCTGCGCGCAGATACCACGCGGAATCAAAGCAAAAAATGACTCTAGCGCTCATCCAGAAAGCGTGAGCAGCTATATTTTTCGAAGCAAATGTGCATGGACGGTGCCGGCACGCAGATGTCGGTACAGCGTGAGCCCAAGTGCTGCAAGTGCCTCGTTGTCCCACTGCTCAGGCGCCTCCAAGTACACATACCCGTTGGACGACAGCGCCGTCACTGCGGCATGCAGTGCCGGCATAAACAGGGCACTTCCAAACGGCGGGTCGAGCAGTACCAAATCCAGACTGCCGGGCGCACTGTGTTTCAGAGCCGCAACGCCATCACCCCGCTGGACGCGCACGGCAGAAGCCTGCAGACGCTGCTGCAATGCGTGCAGCTGCGCCACCAGAGCCGGGTGCAACTCCACCAGCTGAACCGAGGCCGCACCGCGAGAAGCTGCCTCGAACCCGAGCGCGCCAGTGCCCGCAAATGCATCCAGGCAGCGCCAGCCGGTGAGATCCTGGCCGAGCCAGTTGAAGAGTGTTTCGCGAACTCGATCGGGCGTTGGGCGCAGGCCTTCGAGGGTGGCAACAGGCAGGCGCGTGCGCTTCCATTGACCGCCGATGATTCTTACTTCGCCAGCGCCGGATTTGGCGGTCGCGCTCGCAGTCGGTGCGGTGCCCAGCGCGCTGCGGGGCGACGTTGGCGTGCGGGGCTCAACCGTCCTGATGGCATTCGCGGCAATAGCGACATTAGCGGCTTTGATGGTGGTCGCAGAAGACGTGCCACGTTTCACAGGACCGGCGGGCCGCTTCACGGCTTGGCGCCCAGAACCACCGTCACCATGCGATCTGGCTGCAGTTTGCGCGCCATCGCAGCGCGCACGTCTTGCGCCGTCAGCGCCGCGATGCGGTCCGTCCAGCCTTCCAGGTAATCAAGCGGCAGGCCATTAGTGGCAATGTTGGTCACGTTGCCCAGCAGTTTCCTGTTGCTGTCGATGCGCAGCGCGAAGCCACCGATCAAATTGTCTTTCGCGGCCTGCAACTCTTGCTCTGTGGGCCCCTCTTTCACAAAACGTTCAATCACCTTGCGCGAGACTTCCAGCGCTTGGGCGGCTTGGTCAGGCCGCGTCTGCAGACTGACGCCAAAAGCGCCAGCGTTCAATCCGGGCGAAAAACCGCTGGAGACGCTGTAGCTCAACCCGCGCTTTTCACGCACTTCGTTGGTCAAGAGCGAAGTGAATCCGCCGCCACCCAGAATGTGGTTACCCACCAGCAAGGCGAGGAAGTCCGGATCGCTTCGTTTGAACCCGGGCTGGCCGATCAGCACGTAGGACTGGGCCGAAGCGAACGGAATGTTCAGCTGCTGCGCCTTGGCCAATGCCGGCACGGCGGGGACGGCAGCAAAAGGTGCGCAATTCGTGCCGGGTGGCAAGCGGCTCAGCATCGTCTTGACGAGCGTTTGGGCTTGCTCGCGCGACACCGCGCCGACCAGTGCCACCCGCGCGCGGCAAGCGACTAGATTTTTCTCCGCGTACTGCCGCAGGTCGGCCACTTCGATGCGGGCCAGCGTGTCGGGCGTGGCGCGCTGGCCATAAGGATGCTCACCGTACACGGCGTCGGCAAACGCCTTGCCTGCCACGGTACCGGGCCGGGTGTCAGATTCGCGGATCGCGGCGCTCCAGCGCGAGCGCTCGCGCTGCCAGATGTCTTCTGGCCACGCAGGCTCACCGATCTCGCGCGCTGCCAACTTTGATGCGCGTTCCAGCAGCGCCGGGTCGGTGAGCGAACGCAAAGAAAAGCTCAACGTATCCCGATCAGCACCAGCACCGAAGGCCGCGCCCAGATCGGCCCACGCCTCTCCCAGCGCGTTTTCGTCGATCGCGGGCGCGTCGCCCACTTGGCGCACACCCTTGGTCAGCAGCGTGGCCGCCGCACTTGCCAGACCCGCCTGGGCGGCCGGATCACGCCGGCTGCCTGCGTCGAAATCGATCTGCACATCCACCATGGGCAGCGACGGGCTTTGCACCAGCCAGACCTGCGCGCCGCTCGGCTCGGTCCAGTGTTGGATGGGCAGCAAAGCCCAGGCGGATTGAGTATAAAAAACCACTCCAGCGCTTACTAGCAAAGCGCGAGCAGCTATATTTTTAATAGCATTCATGAGGATTCTTCTAATGTGCGATAGCGGCCATTGGGCCGGAGCGTCTCAGTGGGGCCGGGTTAGTGGATCGCGCCGCCCGCGCTGGCCGCAGGGCGCTTGCGCGATCCTGGCGCGAGCGGCTGTGGCAGCAGCGGCGCCACCGTGAGCTGATCGTCCGCAAAGTACTGCCCAGCTACGCGCTGAACATCGGCAGGCCGCACGTCGGCCAGCAGCTTCATCAGGAGATCCTCGGCGTCCAGCGGTAGCCCTTCTACCCAATTGCTGCCGAGTTCGCTCGCCTGGCTTTGAAGTGAATCGCGCGCGTACACCCTGCCGGCAATCCACTGCGTCTTGACACGGGCGAGCTCCGCCTCGTTCACGCCTTCCTTGGCGATCTTGGCTACCTCAGCGCGCAAGGCCGACTCGACTTCGGCAGCGGTTTTTCCGGTGGCGGGCACGCCAGCCAAAAGAAACTGCGCCGGGCCTCGGCCAAAAACGGACGCACTGCTGCTGGCGGTGTCGGCCACGCGCTCCGGGCCTTGGGTCAGCCCACGGTCCAGGCGCGAGCCGTCGTAACCCGATAGCACGGCGGACAGCACCAGCATGGCCAGCGCATCCCGGTCCTGCGCGGTGGGCTGGGTCACCGACTCCAGCGCCGGCGAGCGGAACACGAGTGCGACGTAGGCCTGCTCGGCAGGCGCCTTGACCTCAATGCGGCGCATGCCGATCTGGGCGGGCTCCGTTTGCGGTTTGCGCGCCGGCACAGCGCGGGCGCCAATCGCACCGTACGTGGCCTGGGCCAGAGCGAACACCTTGTCAGGCTCGACGTCTCCGGCCACCACGATGACTGCGTTGGCGGGTACATACCACTTTTGGTAGAACGCCCGCGCGTCGTCCGGCGTCAAGGATTCGAGGTCGCTCATCCAGCCGACCACGGGGCGGCGGGCGGGCGACGCGATCAGGGCGGTGGCGTTGAGCTGTTCGGCCAGCAGCGCCCGGGGCTGGTCTTCGGTGCGCATGCGGCGCTCTTCCTTGACGACTTCAAGCTCGCGTTTGAACTCTTCGTCGGGCCATTGGTTGTGGGCGAAGCGGTCGGATTCGAGCCGCATCACATCGGCCAGCTTGTCCGCCGGAATCTGTTGGTAGTAACCGGTGTAGTCCCTGCTGGTGAAAGCGTTCTCCTGCCCCCCCAGTGCGGCGACACGACGCGAAAACTCGCCCGGTGCGAGTTTCTCGCTGCCTTTGAACATCATGTGTTCCAGCACATGCGCCACGCCGGTGACGCCGTCCACCTCGTCCATGGAGCCCACTCGCAGCCACACCATGTGCACCGCAGTAGGCGCGCGGTGGTCGGGCTGCACGATGAGTTGCATCCCATTGGCCAGCGTGAACTGCGTGGGGCGCACGCCCTGCGGAGCCGAAGGCATCACGGGGGCCGCCGTGGCGGGCGGGGTTTGTGCAAAGGCGGAGCCCGCGACGCAAAGCGTCAGGCACAGAGCAGTAATGGTGCTTTTCATAGAATGGACTGATTCTAAGAAGTGGCCAATGTTCAGTTTTTTCAAGAAAAAGCCGGTTGAACCGGACGAGCCCAGCAAACCCTCTCTAGGTGAGGCGACGCAACCGGCGGAAAAGCGCGATGCGGCACCGAGTGCTGCTGCGCCTGCGGCCGCCTCAGTTGTCACAGCTGACACACCGGCCATTGATGCTGCGCCCGAGTCACCGGGGGCTTCTGATGGTCTTGCGGTGCCAAAAGGCAGCATTCCGATGCCGGCACGGGTTGTGCGAAGTGACGTCGAAGCACCATCACTGTTGCGCGCACCGCTCACGTCACCCGCATCGCCAAGCGCGCCGGCGGATGCTTTGGGCGGCTCTCCACCTGCCGCTTCCGCTACGCCTGCTCCCGCTTCTGCCACTGCTGCCGTGCGCAACTGGCTGCGCAATCCGTTTTCGCGTGCGCCGACTCAAGCGCCGGAGGTAGCGCCAGAGCCAGAACAGGTGCCGACTCCAGGCTTGGAGCGTGTGCCTGTGCCTGCTCCCACTCCAACACCGGCCACCACGCCCAAGCCACCGCTTTCTGCACCGCTTTCAGAACGACCTCTCGCCAAGGGCGGTATGGGGGAAGCAGGCCATGCTGAGAAGCGTCAGGACGCTCCTGCTTCTGCTTCTGCTTCTGCTCCTGCTCCTGCTCCTGCTCCTGCTGTTACTGGTGAAGTAGCGGCCGTGCCACTGATATCGCGCTCGGTGCCCGGACTGGCCGCTTCTGACATCCCGCCGCGGCTACCGGCCGTCACGCCCCAGCCCGCTGCGAAAACGGTGGCGCCCATTGCGCCGTCCATGGGGCCCGCGATCACTGCTGATCGTCCGTCCGAACAAGCGTCTGCTTTGGCCGCCCCGCGCGCCGGCTGGATGGACCGGCTGCGTGGAGGTCTGCGCAAAACAGGCAGCAGCATCACCACGGTGTTCACGGGCACGCGCATTGACGAGGCGCTCTACGAAGAGCTCGAAGACGCGCTGATCATGGCCGACACCGGGGTGAAGGCGACGCAGCATTTGCTGACCGATCTGAGGCGCCGGGTGAAGGAAACCCGCGCTACGGAGCCGGCTGCCGTCCGCGGCTTGCTGGCCGACGCGTTGACCGATTTGCTGCGCCCGCTGGAAAAGGCGCTGGTGGTGGGCGAGTTCACGCCCACCGTGATCATGGTGACTGGCGTCAACGGCGCCGGCAAGACCACCTCCATCGGCAAACTTACCCGCCACTTGGCAGAGCACGGAGCCAGTGTGCTGCTGGCCGCCGCAGACACCTTTCGCGCAGCCGCGCGCGAACAGCTCGGTGTCTGGGCCGACCGCAACACGGTGGAGATCATTAGTCAGGAAGGGGGTGATCCCGCCGCCGTCAGCTTCGATGCAGTCACGGCCGGTAGAGCCCGCCGCAAAGACGTGGTGCTGGTGGATACCGCCGGCCGCCTTCCGACCCAGCTCCATTTGATGGAAGAGCTGCGCAAGATCCGCCGCACCATTGCCAAGGCGGGCGCGGTGCCCGGCGCTGTCGGCATGGGGTCGCCACCGCACGAGGTACTTTTGGTGATCGACGGCAACACCGGCCAGAACGCCCTGGCGCAAGTACGCGCCTTCGACGACGCGCTGCAGCTCACGGGCCTGATCGTGACCAAACTCGACGGCACCGCCAAGGGCGGCGTGCTGGCGGCGATCGCTCAGGAACGCCCAATCCCGGTGTATTTCATCGGCGTGGGCGAGAAACTGGAAGATCTGGAAACCTTCAGCGCACGCGAGTTCGCGCAGGCGCTGCTGGGCTAAGGCATCGGCGCAGCGGATGCTGGCCTGCCGGGCGCAAGCAGCCAATGCAGTTGCTCTCGATGACCCTTCGCCTGCCTTTGCCCGCATGCATCTACACAAGGGCCACCTGTTTACTATCATTTCGATAGCTTTCCGCGTATCGCCAGCAAGCGCTGGGGGGCAATAAGACCACTATTTCCCGCAAGACCTGGTCTTACAGGAGATCGGGAACTCTTGGTTTAGCAGTCTCTCCAAGAGAGTGCTAACATTTGTGAATGGACGAAAGGAATTCTGGAATGACACTTCAATCTGGTTCCGCAGTATCGGCTCTCACTGCTCCCAACCCCTGGGCGCTTGTGCCGCCTCTGGGCAATCTCGACGCTTATATCTCCGCGGCTAACCGCCTTCCCCTGCTGACGCTGGAGGAAGAGCAAACCGCTGCCCGTCAATTGCGCGACGACGGCAATGTGGACGCTGCGGGTCGCCTCGTGCTCTCGCACCTGCGACTGGTGGTCTCCATTGCCCGGCAATACCTGGGTTATGGACTGCCGCACGGCGATTTGATCCAGGAGGGCAACGTCGGCCTGATGAAAGCCGTTAAACGCTTCGACCCGGATCAAGGCGTGCGCCTGGTCAGCTATGCGATGCACTGGATCAAAGCCGAGATTCACGAGTACATCCTGAAGAATTGGCGCATGGTGAAAGTTGCCACGACCAAGGCCCAGCGCAAGCTTTTCTTCAATCTGCGTTCAATGAAACAGGGCTTCAAAGCCAATGTGGCAGATGCTGACGCGCACCGCACTCGCCTGTCGCAAGACGAGGTCGATCAGGTAGCTGAGCGGCTCAGCGTCAAGCGCGAAGAGGTCATGGAGATGGAAACGCGAATGTCAGGCGGCGACATTCTGCTTGACCCAGCGCCATCCGACGACGGAGAGCAAGCGTTTGGTCCCATCGCTTACTTGGCCGATGGCGCGCACGAGCCGACGGCGATGATCGAGTCGCGTCAGAGGGACACTCTCGCTACAACAGGCATTGCCACTGCGCTGAACAGCCTGGATGACCGCAGTCGCCGCATCGTGGAAACCCGCTGGTTGCAGGTCGAAGATGACGGGTCTGGCGGCCTGACGCTACACGATCTGGCTGCCGAATATGGTGTGAGTGCCGAGCGGATTCGCCAGATCGAGGTAGCGGCCATGAAGAAGATGAAGAAGGCTCTGGCCGAATACGCCTGAGTCGCCACGGTCCTGACACGTGCAGGATGGTGATAATCCAGCGCGCAGCTCTCAAGAGCTTGCGCGCTTTTTTATGGGCCGCTTGAGAGCGGGCGGCTCCGTTTCACTGCCTGGAGTTCATCGAATGATCGATTTCCCATCTCGCCGCCGAGCCTTGGTCGTAGGAGCCACCACCGTGCTGGGGGCTGCGGTCCCAATCAGGCTCGTTTCGGCGGCGACAAGTGCTGCTGCTTGGCCGACGCGCACCGTGCGTCTGCTGGTCGGTTTCCCGGCAGGCTCCTCACCTGACTTGGTGGCTCGCACCCTGGCTGAGCCTTTGTCTCTCGCTCTCGGCCAAACAGTGATCGTGGACAACCGGGTGGGCGCTAGCGGCAATATTGCCGCCGGCGTGGTCTCGCGCGCTACCGACGACCACACATTGGGCGTGATGATTAACGGCAACATGACCATTGCTCGCCTGATCCAGCCCAAACTGGACTTTGACCCGCTCAAGGACTTCGCACCCATCAGCCTGATCGGCACGGCCCCTTTGGCGCTCGCCGCCCCTGCGGCTGCCAGGGGCCAGGACACCCAAGCTTTTCTGGCCGCCGCGCGCGCTGCGGGCGACAGCTGGAACTACGGCTCGCCGGGCGTCGGCACGGTGGCCCACATCGGCATGGAACTGCTGAAGTCCAAAACCGGCATCGCTCCGGTGCATGTACCTTATTCTGGCAACCCGCAGGTATTGCAAGCCCTTATTTCTGGCGATATTCATATGGCGCTGCTGCCCCCTGCCATGGCCGGCGTCCAGCAGAAAGCGGGAAAACTGCATGTCGTGGGCGTGACATCTGCCGGCCGAAGCAGTCTGGTTCCGGAGTACCCCAGCTTGGCCGAAGGCGGCGTGCAGGACTTCGAGCTGGAAATCTGGAATGCGCTGGCGGGCCCGCGCGGTTTGCCACCTGCGGTGGTGCAGCGCCTTTCTGCACTGGTGAGTGAGATCGTCCGCAGACCCGAAGTGCGCACCGCCCTTTTTCAGCAGGGATGGCAAGTGGCAGGCACGTCGGCCGCGGGGCTTACTCAGCGGATTGCCACGGACACGCGCAAGCTTGGGGCCGTCATCGAGGCCAACCACATTCGCGCGCAATGATGCGCGGCCTTGCTGCGCAGAGACTGCACGCTCGCCGCGCCTGACTGCCGTCAGCAAGCCTTGCGCCGAGGTGGTATCGCGCCTCTGCGCGCCAACGAGTGCAATTGCGAACCGACGCAAGATGAGAGAAAGCCGCATTGCACTGTCATTCCGCGCACGCGCTGCGCTGGCAGCCGGCCGGCTAGCACACTCTCGTTCAACGAGTCATTGGTAACAGCTCATTCGCTAAGCTAAGGGTTCTGCCCTTGACCCAGAACGGTCAGCGCGGTCAGCCCCCGGTCAGCCCGGTCAATCCTTGACGAAGGCAGTCATCTCATAGCCTTCAGCAGCCTCATAGGACTGCATGCGCTCTATCAGTTTGTCGCTGAGCACCTGATCAACGCCCAGAAGCAACACGCCACCCTGGCGCGTAAACCCTCTCGTCAGAACCATCCCAGGCATGAGTTCAGACAGCTTGCATTCGCGCTGCCGCACCACTGGCTTAGGCGCACCCGCCAGCACAGTCGCCAGTACATCAAGCACTTGAGGGTCGTATCGCTTGCCCCTGTCTTTCTCCATCGTTTGTCGCGCCTCTTCGGGCGTAAAACGCAAGGCTGAAAAAGTGCCAATCTGCAGGCTGTCGTAATCATTGGCCACCGCCAAAAGGCGTGCGCCAAGTGGCGTTTCCTGCGCAATCAGTCCATCAGGAAAACCGAGCCCGTCGAAGCGCTCGTGATGGTGGCGCACCAGCTGGGTCACTGGCGCCAATTCATCCAACGCCATCAAGGCGTTTTGCCCATCCTGTGGATGATTGCGGTAGACCAGTAGTTCGTCGGCAGTCATGGTCCGCACGGGCCGCGTCAACAAGGCATCGGTGAAGCCGATTTTCCCGATATCGTGCAACATGCCTGCTAGAAATACGTTCTGCACACCGCTGTTGTCCATGCCCATATGGATGGCCATCGATCGAGCCAGCGCCGCCACTCGCCGCGAATGCCCTGCCAGGATCGGATGGCGCATCTCCATGAGCGTGGAAAAAATCTTGACTGCGGTGATGAAGCTCTGTTTTACCTTTTCGTTCGCGCTCTGCAAGTCAGCCGTGCGCAGATGCACTTTGGCTTCGAGCGTTTCGTTCAGCTCGCGCAACGCCTCGTTCTGCTCCGACGTGAGTGCCTCCAGGCGCTCCTTCTCGCGCTTCAATGCCCTTCGCTCAAGCGCCTGGCGCACCGTGAGCACCATGTCTTCGTCGGTCCAGGGTTTAGTGATGTAGCGATAAATCTCGCCCTGGTTGATAGCCTCGATCGTCGAGCCAATGTCGGCATACCCCGTGAGGAGGATACGCACCGCATCCGGCCATTCCTGCTTGACCGCGCTGAGAAATTGGGCTCCGTCCATATGCGGCATGCGCATGTCCGAAATAACCAGGTCAACCGGCTCTTTGCGCAGGATTTCCAGGCCTTGGGCGCCACCTTCGGCCACCAGCACCCGATACCCAGAAGGGCGGAAAAGCCGCCGCAGGGCGGAAAGAATATTCGGCTCGTCATCGACACAGAGCAGAGTGCTGGGTGCTTCTGCACTGTCGTGATCAGACATTCAGCGTCTCCGTTTCGGCCGCTGGCGCTGGCTGGACCATCGGGAGCTCGATACGGAAGACCGTGCCTTGGCCCTCCTGACTCTGCACTGTGATCCGGCCATGGTGCTTCTGAACGATGCCATAGGTGAGCGACAGCCCCAGACCTGTTCCCTTGCCAACCGGTTTAGTAGTGAAAAACGGATCGAAAATTTTCTGCTGGATCTCCTGCGGCATGCCGCCACCATTGTCCGCAAACTCTAGCCAGGCGTGATCGCCGGCGATTCCCGTGCGTATGGTGATGCAGCCGCGCTCTTGGCCCATGGCCTGAGCCGCGTTGACCAGCAGATTCATGAAAACTTGATTGAGTTGCGACGGCAAGCATTCAATGGGGGGCAGAAATCCATATTCCTTCACCACATCGGCTTTGTATTTGATCTCGTTATTGACAATGTTCAGTGTCGAGTCAATTCCATGGTGCAGATCGGCGGTCTGCCATTCCTGGCTGCTGTCGACGCGGGAAAAGTCTTTCAGGTCCTGGACGATTTTCTTGACGCGAGTAATGCCCTCTTGTGATTCGCTGATCAACGACGGGATGTCCTCGCGCAAAAATTCCACGTCGATCTTCTTGCGCATCGCGTCGATGTCAGCCGTGCTTGGCAACTGCTCGTAGGCTGTCAGCAGCGCCATGAGGTCGGTCAGGTATTTCTGGAGCGTACCGATGTTGGAGTGCACATAGCCGATGGGGTTGTTGATCTCGTGCGCCACCCCTGCTGCCAGTTGACCGATGGAAGCGAGCTTTTCCGACTGCGCAAGCTGTGCCTGTGTCTGCGTCAGCTGCTCATTGAGCTTCTCGAGAACTTCATTGTGCTGCCTCAGCTGCGTCTCGGCTCTGCGGCGCTCCGCGTTGTCCTTGGCCAACTGGGCATTAGCGGTTGCTAATTGGCCTGTGCGCTCCTGCACCTGCTGTTCCAGTTCGTCATGGGCCTTTTGTAGAGCGATCTCCGAGGTTTTTAACCGCGTCACATCCACCAGGGTTTCGATCGCGCCCACGATGCGTCCCTGGTCGTCGCGTAGCGGAGAGGCTGTGAAGACAAACCATAAACCCGCTGCCCCAGCGTTCGGAAAGAACCCTTCAGCTTCCCAAGCGTCCGGAATCACATCCGAAGGACGATACCTGTCTTGATAGTGCTCCCGCACCTGTTCGGCCTGCGCACTGTCCACGATCAAATCGGCCAGAAGCGGGCGCGGAACGTCATAGAACGCCTTCCATTGGTCGTGCGTTCCCACCATGTCTTTCGCCGGAATAGACATGACCTTTTCGATAGCCCGGTTCCAGTGGGTCAACACATGGTGTTCATCAATGACCATCGTGGGTACAGGACTTCCATCGATGATTTGCGCAAGCACTTGTCGCATATGCACCTGCAGGGCCTCATTCTTGTGCCGTTCGGTCAAGTTGACGTAGGTGTCGATCAAGGTCGCCTGTCCATCGACCGGCACCATTCCCATGGCCTGCTCTACCCAACAGCGCTGCCCGGTGGCGGACAGCAGACAGTTTTTGAACCGCGTCTGCGTGGTTTCGCCACGAAGACGCGCGGCAAGGCGCTCGCGCAAAATGTCGCGGCACTCGGGATGGGTCATTTCCTCGTAGGGAAGCGCCTGCAGGGCCTCCAGGGAATGCCCGGTCAGCGACAGCATCGCCTGGTTTGCATAGAGGATGCAGTTTCCACGGTGCATCAACACTGGAGTGGCCAGGCCCTCCAGCATGGAATAAAAACCATCTTGCACATCGGCCACCAGCAGCGGAAAGTCCTGCTGCCTTGCTGCGGATGTTGCCAGAATCAGCACCCGATCGATCTCGCCAACATCGCTCTTGAGCGGCACCATGGTGGCTTGCACCAGCAAGGACTGACCGTCAGCCTTGCGAAGCGACAGCTTGCCAAGCCAGCACCGACAATGTGTGAGAAAACCCAGGACGTCCGACGGATTGAAACCCTGACCGCTCTCAGGCACGATGGCGGTGAGATCCTGGCCCTCCAGGATCTGAGGACCATGTCCGAGCGCCCGGTACAAGTGGGTATTGACCATCACCAGCCGGCCATGGCGATCCACCACCGCCAGCATGAAACCATCCATCAGCGAAGGCAAGAGACCGCTCAGTGCGATGTCGGACGGCAAAGGCAACTGTGTCATAGCCAGGAATGAAAATGCTCAGTTCATCAACTGCTGGCACGCAAGCTGATAACGCGCTTCAATTTCAGAAAACAGCGTGCTGCTGTCGGACCAGTCCAGTCCCAAGCCGTCCCAGGCCGCCACCTGAATATCAGGCACCTGGTCATGCGGCTCCTGCAAAAGGTCGAGCGCGTGCGCCAGCGCGTGGGATACGTGCACCAACCACACCATGGCGTCAGCCTGAGGGTCATTGCATTGGTGGTGAAGCGACATACAGCGGCGCAGCATGGCGGGAAGACTCCACAGCCGCGCCAGTTGCTCTCCTACCTCACAATGATCAAACCCCCACACTGTGCGTTCCGCCTCCAAAAGGCGCTGCGCTACTGGTACTGAGGGATTCACCACATCCGCCGTGGCCGATGGTTGGAATGCGAGTTCCTGCACTTGGTCGTATCTCACAGGGTCAATGGTCAACATGACCAGCTGCCCCAGATGACTCAGCAAGCCTGCGGAGAACGCGGCTTCTGGCGGCAACCGGGCCTTGCGTGCCAATGCCTGGGAACACACCGCAACGGCCACGCTGTGGCGCCAGTGGGCCTGGTGGGATGCGTGCAAGGCTGGATCGCTGCTCTTGAACTGTTCCATCACGGCAGCAGCCAAGGCCATGGCCTGCAGGCTGCGCTGCCCCACCAGCGAGACTGCATGGGAAATGGAGACCACTTCATGCGCCAAACCGAAAAAAGGCGAATTGGCCACCCTCAAAGTGCGCGCAGCAATCACGGAATCGCTTTCCACCAGCTCGGTCAGTGTCGCGCTATCGGGACTCTCCTCAGTCAAACACTGCAACAGGCGCAACCGTACCGGCGACATGGCAACCAGCTTGCTCATGTGTCGGGCGAGCTCTTCCAGCCCCATAGGCGGCTTTGTCACCGCAACTTCTCCAGACGATAGCGGAGCAACATCTCGCGCAGTTGCTGCATCGGTCGGGTCTCGGTCGTCCCTCGAAAGAGCCAGTCAATGCGCTGCAGGACCACCGCAGGATCTGATGCCGAGCACGCAGGTGGTGGGTGAACCTCGACGGGAACAAAGCCAACGGGACCAACGGCAGTCGGTTTCATGAGATGCCTCCTAGGGGAATGAAGGTAAGCAACGCCCCTTGCCCCACCGCGCGCTGCCCAACCCAGGTGTAGCGCACCGCCCAGTCCAGTCCTGATATTTGTACGGTAGGGCAGTTACCGTCACTGGCGGTTGGAAGATCGCTGAAAAGCTGCTCCAGCCCCAGCACATCTTGCAGCGCGATGCCCGGCACCGCCCCCGCAATAAATCGCTGCGATGCGGCGTTGATCAGGACCACCATGCCGCTGTCATCTACCCCAACAACGGGTACCGCCACGGCATCGAAAATTTCGTGCGAAATGCCGATGACCACCTCGTCTTGCACCAAGCGCTGCTGCTGCCTGCGTACCAAGTCTGCCAACTGCGCATGGGCTTGAACCAGCGAGCTATGGGCACGTTCGAGCTCATCGTGAAGACGCTGGTTCTCATCTTCCAGGGACTTCTGGCGAAAGGCCTCGGCAATGTTGGCGCGCAGGTGCTCATCATCCCAAGTCTTGGTCATGAACTTGTAGACGGCCCCCTCGTTGATGGCATCCGTGACCGATTTCAGTTCGGTGTACCCTGACAACACCATCCGTATGGGCCTGGGAAAGCGTTTGCGGGCTTCCCGCAAAAACTCGACCCCCGTCATGCCAGGCATACGTTGATCGGAGACGATCACGTCTACCGGAGTCTTCGCCAGCAGTTCCAGTCCTTCCTGCCCTCCGCTGGCAGTCAGTATGGTGTACCCGTCTCGGCGCAGCATCCGCTTGAGGGCCGTGAGAATGAACGCCTCATCGTCTACAAGCAACAATGTCTGGGATGCCTGTTCCATGGTGAGGGCCATGGTATCGGCATTTTTTCCAAAAGGGAAATCGATCGGCTAACCGCACCCGCTCCAGTGTTGACGTCCCGGGAACACGTGGGCGACTTCGCTAGAGCAAGGCCGCGAACTGTTACCCGGCTTCCCTGAGCAAGCTGCGCACGTCGGCGGTCACGGCTTCGGGGCCGCTACCGTAACGGCTGTAAACGCGCAGGCGTCCCGCCGGATCGAAGATGTAGCTGCCGGCCGAGTGGTCCATGGTGTGACTACCCGGCGTCTTGCCTTCCGCTTTCTTGAAGTAGACCTTGAAATCCTTGGCGACCGCGGCGAGCTGCTCAGGCGTTCCGCGCAAAGCTAGAAACGACGGGTCGAAATTGGCCATATACGTTTGCAGCAACTCCGGCGTATCGCGTTCCGGATCTACTGTGACGAACAGGACCTGCAAACGATCGCCATCCTTGCCAAGGGCCTGCTTGACCTGTGCAAGTTCCGTCAAGGTCGTGGGGCAGAAATCCGGACACTGCGTGTAGCCAAAGAAAACCACCACCACCTTGCCAGAGAAGTCCTTCAAAGTGCGTGGCTGGCCGTTTTGATCCGGCAGTGCGACTTCCTTGGCATAGTCAGCGCCGGTGACATCTACACCGCGAAATTCGACGGCCTGCTTTCCGCAAGCAGAAAAAATCACGCCAGCGCTTGTCAGTATTGCGCCTTTAGCTATTAAATTAAGAGCATTTCGTCGAATCATGTCGTTCACAGTACGTAGTGATCCACCAAGAGTGCGGCAAACAGCACGCTGAGGTGGATGAGAGAGAAGCGGAAAGTACGACGGGCGAGCGCATCGGAGTACTGCCGCCACAACGCAAACCCGTAAAGACAAAAACCGGTGCTCAGCACCACGGCGGCCGCCAGATAAATGTACGAGCTCATGCCATAGATGAACGGCATCAGGCAGCCGGCAAACAGCACCAACGTGTAGAGCAGCACCTGCAGCCGGGTAAACGCATTCCCGTGGGTGACCGGCAGCATGGGCAGACCGGCCTTGCGGTAGTCTTCCACGCGGTAAAGCGCCAGAGCCCAAAAATGCGGCGGCGTCCAGAGAAAGATGATGAGGAACAGTATCAGCGCTTCCGGACCCACTTCCCCTCGCATGGCTGCCCATCCCAGCACCGGTGGCATCGCCCCGGAGGCGCCGCCGATCACGATGTTCTGCGGCGTGAGCGGCTTGAGAATCAGTGTGTAGATCACCGCGTAGCCGACAAAGGTGGCAAATGTCAGCCACATGGTGAGCGGATTCACCAACAGGTAAAGCAGCACCGAACCGCCAGCACACAGGACGGCCGAGAACAGGAGCACATGCAGGTCGGTCAGCTCGCCACGCGCTGTGGGGCGCCACGACGTGCGCTTCATGCGCGCATCGATGCCCTTCTCGACCAGACAATTGAAAGCGGCCGCCGCGCCTGCCACTAGCCAGATGCCCAGGCAGGCCCAGCCCATGGTGGCCAGCTGAGCGCCGCTGGGCAAGCCTGGAATCGCAAGCACCATGCCGATCAGCGCGCAGAACACGATCAGCTGTATGACGCGCGGCTTGGCCAGCGCGTAATACTGGGCAATGAGCGATGGCGTACGGCTCGTACCAACGTTTGTCGCGCTCATGCTCGGGCCTCTGAAAGTGCCTGGCGCTTACTCAAAAGAGAATCGGCTTTAGCGTGCTGCACGGCGCCTGGCCGCAGGCTCTCCAGAATCCAGGTCAAGACCACTACCAGAGCCGCTGCACCGCCCGTGTGAAGCACCGCCGCAATCAGGGGCCACCCCAACACTACGTTGCCAAGACCCGTTGCCAACTGCAGCGCCAAGAGACCCAGCAGCCATCGCGCCTGATGTTGATAACGACCTGGACCAGCCTGATGAAGACGAAAACCCAACCAACCTAGATAAGCGAACACGCCATACGCGAACAGACGATGCGCGTAGTGAATGGCAGTGAGCGCGGGAAAGCTGAGACTGCCGCCGTCGCCGGTAAGACCCAGGGGGCGCCACAGTTCAAAAGCTTGCGCAAAGTTCATTTCTGGCCACCAACTGCCTTGGCAAGTGGGAAAACTGGAACAGGCGAGCACCGCATAGTTGGTGCTAACCCATCCCCCCAGCAGCACCTGGATCGTTAGCAGCGCAAGGCCTACGCCCGCGGCGATGCGCAATGCTGAAGGCAGGCGTACGGTTGCATAACCTGCTGTTGGAGTGTTCTGCCGCACAGCTTGTACGCATAGCAATGCCAGCAGAACAAGACCGCCCAAAAGATGCAACGTCACGATCGCCGGAAACAGCTTCATGGTGACAGTGAGGGCTCCGAACAAGCCCTGGATGCACACCCATACTAGCGTGATCGTTGCCCACAGAGCGTTGGGATCACTGCTCGTCGCACTTGTTTTCGTGTGCCCGCTCCGAGCACGCTGCCAACGAAGCCACCATGCCCTGGCCGCCATAACCGCAATCAGACCGCCCACACTGGTCGCCAGATATCGGTGGACCATTTCCACCCATGCTTTGCCGTGCGTGACTGGGCCGGTCGGCAGCGCCGCCTGCGCAATGGAAATTTCTGCTCGTGCGCCGATCGGGCTGGCACTCCCGTAGCAACCAGGCCAGTCCGGGCAACCCAGTCCCGAGTCTGTGAGACGAGTGAACGCGCCGAAGAGGACCAAATCGAAGGTTAAAAACAAGGTGAGTACCGCGAGCGCCTGCCAGCGACGCCCGCGCTTGTCGCCCCTATTTCGCCAAAACACCCAAGCCAGCGGCAGCACCGCAATGCAGGCGCCCAGCGCCAGCATTTCCAGCAGCGGTGCTAGGTCGACCAAGGGCGGTGCTACCGTGCTCATGGCGTGACGGGTCGCCCCGCCGTGTCCCACCCGGCAGATGCCCGCAACAGGCTCTCGATGTCTCGTTTGGCACGAGACGCACCCGAAGCGTCGAGGTTGGCTGGAAACCGCATCATCCAGTGCCCCATCGGGTCCACCACATAGAGATGTTCAGACAGGGCATGCGAGGAATCCGCCTGCAGCCACTCGGAAAGAGCCGCCTCGTCCACGCGCAGCACCTCGGCTGCGGCAATACCGGTGCGCAGGGCCGGGCGCACCGGCTGCTGGTCAGTAACTAACCATACCCAATCGACTCGGTCCTTGTTCTTGCCGAGCGCTTCGCGCATTTGCCGCTGAAAATAAAGTCGCTTTTCGCAACCGGTGTCGCATGCGGCAGGGCCTACGCTCACCAGCAACCACTGATGCTGCAAATCCGCCAGGTTGCCAGGCTTGCCCTGCAAATCTGTCGTCACAAGTGCAGGCATGGGCCGCTGCGGCTGGATCAGTGTGCCGAAATTCTTGCGTCCCTCCGGGCGGATTACGTAATACGTGAAGTACGACGCCACCACCGGCGCCACACACACCAGGAGCAAGCCAAGCAGCTTCCAGCGAGCGTGGCGTCCGCGCTGAGCAGATTGCACCGCCTGCCCGGCACGCGGAAGACTGTGCACCGTCATACCCAGAAGGTGGCCGCCCTCGGGGTCAGGCGTGCCAGCGGGGTCGGACAAGTTGGAACCAGACATAAAGACCCAAAATCAGCGCGCAAAGCGCAAACCATTGAAAAGCATAGCCATAGTGTTTTTCGACGCCGGTAGACACCGGAGCCCAGTGGCGCGAAAGACCGTCCGAGTCGGGGCCTTGCTGCACCAGAGTGAATACAGCCAGCGGCAAGCCTGTTTCTGCGCGGAAAGCATCCAGTGACAGATTTTGCCGGATACGGTTAAACCCTGAGTCTTTCTGGTCACTGCCCAGAGAGAAAGTCTGCGCAGGGGAACCTGCGAGATGGCCAGACAAGTCGACCAGTTCACTGTCGGTGTCGACTGGCGGAAGCTGCGCGCGCTGCTCAAAATTCCGCGGCGCCCATCCGCGCTGAACCAGCACCACAGGCTTACCGCCACCTTCGAGTTGGAAGGGCGTGAACACAAAAAATCCTTGTCTGCCGTCCATCTGACGGTTGTCCAGATACACCGTTTTCTCAGGCAGCCAGCGTCCCCGAAAGTGGGCCTGCCGGTACCAATGCGTTGCTGCGATCGACGCTTGGACCCCGGGGGCCAGAAGTGCCAGCAATTCAGTGCCGCCTAGCGGCGCCTCGCTTGCGCGCGCCGACATCTCCGCGGCAAGCGATTCCTTCTGGGCGGCTCGCGAGAGCTGCCAGCTCCCGAGTGCAAAGGTAGACAGCACACCGATGCACGCAGCCATAGTCACCAGCCAGAAAGCCTGACGGCGATGGGTCGCAAGCACGCGTGTCGGCTTCACTGGATAATCGCTTTCATGAAAATTCTCGTAGCGCTGGGGTTTCTCGCGATTCTGGCAAGTTTGGGTTCGGCGCTCTTCTTCATGATGCGCACTGGCAAAAACGACCGCCGGCGCGGCGGGCGAATGGCTTGGGCACTTGCGATGCGCGTAGCGCTGTCCATCACCCTGTTTCTGTGTGTACTCGCAGCATGGAAACTGGGCTACATACAGCCTACGGGCCTGCCACTGCGATAACTTGCTCTAGCCAGCTTTCAAGCTCCAAGCGCAGAAAAAAGGCGCCTTTCGGCGCCTCGTTTTGGAAGAGCCCGGCAAGGTCACAGCCAATAAACCAGGATGTAAAGCCCGAGCCAGACTACGTCCACAAAGTGCCAGTACCAAGCTGCACCTTCGAAGCCGAAATGACGATCGGGGGTGAAGTGCCCATTTTGCAGGCGCAAGGTGATGAACAACAGCATCAGCATGCCAAGGAACACGTGGAAGCCGTGGAAGCCGGTCAACATGAAAAATGTCGAACCATAGATACCGGAATGCAAGGTCAAGTTCAATTCTGTGTAGAGGTGGTAGTACTCGTACCCCTGCACGCACAGGAAAATGAAACCTAGGAGCACCGTGGCCCACATAAAGGCGATGGTCCGGCCGCGGTGGCCCTCCCGCAACGCGTGGTGGGCAATGGTGAGCGTCACGCCAGAGCTAAGTAGCAGCGCAGTGTTGATGGTAGGCAGCCAAAAAGGACCTACGGTCTGGAAGGGCTCCACCGTTCCGGCCGGCGAAGCGGTTGCGCCCGCTACCACTGACGGCCATACGGCCTTGAAATCTGGCCACAACAATGCATTTTCCAAGCTGCCCAGCGCGGGCACCGAGTGAGAGCGCGCCCACCAAAGCGCCGTGAAGAACGCGCCGAAAAACATGACCTCTGAAAAGATGAACCAGCTCATGCTCCAGCGGTACGAGAGATCAATCTTATGGCCGTACAGGCCGCCCTCACTCTCACGCGCGGACTCGCGGAACCACTGGAACAAGGTGAACAGCCACCACACCAGACCAAAAACAAGGGAATATTTCCCCCAATCATGTCCGTTCATCCACTGGCTGGCACCGAGGACGACAAAGAACAGACCAGCCGCCGCCAAAATGGGATGGCGCGATTCTGCCGGAACAAAGTAGTACGGCGTTGTGCCCGATGTGGTTGCACTCATTTCAGCTCCTGCTTTCGCGGTTTTCTTCTAAATGCCAAATTCAATGGCGGACTCAAGCGACCCAATGCACGATGCCGACCAATCCGAGCACCAGCACAAGAAACCCGAGTAGGCCCACCACGATCAGATGCAGTGGGTTGATCCTCTCCAGATCCTGTTGGTACTCGCTTGCCTTGCGCAAACCCAAAAATGCCCAAGCCACAGCACGAACGGTTCGCAGAAAGGAACCCTTGCGCCGCATCACGCCAGACGTGCCCTGGTGATCCGCGCTCATGACCCGGTTGCCGCTGCAGACAGCGCGCCCACTGTGCTGGCTGGCGCTGCCGGAATACCGGCGCCTACTTCAAAAAAAGTGTACGACAGCGTGATGGTTTTCACATCTTTCGACAGCTTCGGGTCGATCACGAAAGCTACCGGCCACTCTTTCTTCTCACCCGGCGAAAGCGTGTACTGGTTGAAGCAGAAACATTCAAGCTTATTGAAGAAAGGCGCAGCCTGACGGGGTGCATAACTCGGGATCGCCTGCGCGGACATGCGCCGATCCTGGGTGTTCTGAAACTCGTACATCACAGTGGCAAGCTCGCCAGGATGCACTTCCAGTGAACGCATGGCTGGCTTGAAGCTCCACGGACCGCGGGCGTTGGCATCGAACTCCACGGTAATCGTGCGGCTGCGATCGATCTGCGAGTTGTCGGGCACCCGCACATCGCGCCCGGCCGAGCCATTGCCCGGAACCTGACGCTCAGACAGCGCCAGGATGTTGATGCCAGTGAATTCACAAATGCGTTTGTAAACCGGAATCAGGCCATAGCCGAAGGCAAACATGCCAAGCGTGACCAAGGTGAGCTTTCCCACCATACGAAGATTTTCATTGCGCGGTTTCATGACAGCACATCAACGCGAAAGAAAAACCATTTTGACGAAAAACCCCAGGAAGAACACGACAGCAATGGATGCCAGCACCAGCGCCATGCGCCTGTTGCTCCTCTTTTGATCGGGGGTCTGAGCCATGTGATCAGGCGATGATGCGCGTAGCGGTCTCATCGAGCTTTGGCGGCGTCTCAAAGGTATGGAAAGGTGCAGGCGACGGAACCTCCCACTCCAAACCTTCTGCGCCATCCCAGGGACGCTGGGCGGCTGCGACACCACGACCACGCATGGCGGGCAAAACTACTGCCAAGAAGAAATAAACCTGGGCGAAGCCGAAACCAAACGCGCCAATGCTGACGAGCATGTTGAAGTCGGCAAACTGCATCGGATAGTCGGCATACCGGCGCGGCATACCAGCCAAACCCAGAAAGTGCATCGGAAAGAAGGTGATGTTGAACGAGATCATCGACCACCAGAAGTGGATCTGTCCACGGCGCTCCGAGTACATGAAACCAGTCCATTTAGGCAGCCAATAGTAGGCGCCAGCGAACATCGCGAACAACGAGCCGGCCACCAGCACATAGTGAAAGTGGGCCACTACGTAATAAGTGTCCTGCAACTGAATGTCGATGGGCGCCAGTGCCAGGATAAGGCCCGTAAAACCGCCAATCGTGAACACAAAGATGAAACCAATGGCAAACAGCATCGGCGTCTCAAACGTCATTGAGCCGCGCCACATGGTGGCTACCCAGTTGAAGATCTTCACGGCCGTAGGCACAGAGATCAGCATCGTCGCGTACATGAAGAACAGCTGCCCGGTCACCGGCATGCCGGTGGTAAACATGTGGTGCGCCCAAACGATGAACGAGAGGATGGCGATCGACGACGTGGCATACACCATCGACGCGTAGCCAAAGAGCTTCTTGCGAGCAAACGCGGGCACGATCTGGCTGATCATGCCGAAGGCCGGCAAGATCATGATGTACACCTCGGGATGGCCGAAAAACCAGAAGATGTGCTGGTACATCACCGGATCACCGCCGCCAGCGGGATTGAAGAAACTGGTGCCGAAATGACGGTCGGTGAGCGTCATCGTGATCGCGCCAGCCAGCACAGGCATCACGGCGATCAGCAAATACGCCGTGATCAGCCATGTCCAGCAGAACATGGGCATCTTCATGAGCGTCATGCCCGGCGCGCGCATGTTGAGGATGGTCACGATGATGTTGATCGAGCCCATGATCGAGCTGGCGCCCAGAAGGTGAAGCGCGAGAATGCTCGAATCCATCGACGGGCCCATCTGCAGCGTCAAAGGCGCATACAGAGTCCACCCGGCCGCAGGTGCTCCACCCGGCATGAAGAAAGAGCCGGCCAGCAGGATAGCAGCGGGAATCATCAGCCAGAAGCTGAAGTTGTTCATGCGCGCAAACGCCATGTCGGATGCACCGATCTGCAGCGGGATCATCCAGTTCGCAAAGCCAACAAAGGCCGGCATGATGGCGCCGAACACCATGATCAAGCCATGCATGGTGGTGAACTGGTTGAACAATTCAGGGTTGACCAGTTGCAGGCCAGGCTGAAACAGCTCGGCGCGAATCAAAAGCGCGAGTACGCCGCCGATCATCAGCATGGTGAACGAGAACAGCAAGTACAGCGTACCGATGTCCTTGTGGTTGGTGGCAAACAGCCACCGGCGCCAGCCACTGGGAGTGTGGTGGTGATCATCGTGCTCGCCGGGGTGGCCCGGGGCGTGACCGTGGTTGTCGAGAACTGCGCTCATGGTGAATTCCTCAATACTCTTTGCGGGCACGGCTTACTTGTTGCGCTGGGCGACGATCTCGGCGGGCTGGACCAGCTGACCCGTTTTATTGGACCAGTGGTTCTTGGTGAAGCTAATCACTGCAGCCAGATCTGTGTCACTGAGAGACTTCCAGGCTGGCATGGCGCCGTTTGCTGCACCATTCAAGAGAATATGAATCTGGCGCGCATGGTCGGAATCCAGCACTACTGCAGAACCGTCAAGCGACTTGATCGGGCCGGCGCCCTTGCCATTGGCCTGGTGGCAGGCTGCACAGTTGGCCGCATAAACCTTTTCACCGCGCAGCACGAGCGCATCAAGTTCCCACACCTTATTAGGGTCGTCCTGCTTGGCGGCCACTTTTTTCATTTCGGCGCCTACCCAGGCGGTGTAATCCTCGGCGGACACCACCTTCACGTGGATCGGCATGTAGGCGTGCTCTTTGCCGCAGAGCTCAGCGCACTGACCATAGAAATCGCCGACCTGGTTAGCGCGAAACCAAGTGTCGCGCACGAAACCTGGGATCGCATCCTGCTTGATACCGAAAGCCGGCACCATGAATGAGTGGATGACGTCATTGGCCGTGGTGATGATGCGGATTTTCTTGCCCACCGGCACCACAAGTGGGTTGTCGACTTTGAGCAAATAGTTATCTGGCGCGTTGGACACATCACCGCTGTTGGACATGATGCGGTGAGCTGTATCCAGCGTGGAGACGAACGCCAGCCCTTCGCCCTCGCCTTTGATGTAGTCGTAGCCCCACTTCCACTGGTAGCCGGTGGTCTTGATCGTCAGGTCCGCGTTGGTGGTGTCTTTTTGCGCTACCAGCACCTTGGTGGCCGGCAAGGCCATGCCGATCACGATGAGAAATGGAATCACGGTCCAAATGACTTCCACAGTCACCGACTCGTGAAAGTTGGCCGCCTTGGCGCCCTGCGAGCGGCGGTGCTTCCAGATGGAATAGAACATCACCCCAAACACGCCAACAAAAATGATCGTGCAGATGATCATCATCATCCAGTGCAGACTGATCTGCTCTTCGGCGATGCGCGTGACGGGCGGGTGCAGATTAAGCTGCCGTACTGCGGGACCGCCTGGCAAATCATTGACCGCATGAGCGGCGCCTGCAGCCCATGCGCCGGCCAGCAAGAGTGCACGGGCCAGCGTGTTGGAAATGCTCTTCATAGTTCTCACTTGCTTCTAAGCCTCAGTTAACCCGCACCGTGGCTGCCGACATCTTGTGCCAGCCTCCTGCACTCTGCAGCCACTTTCCGCTGGCTCGACGTTCCGAAAATCGTGTCCTGACCGAGTCTCTCACCATCGGGCGAGCCGCAATGCGTTCACTGCGATCCTCTGTTACAAGAGCCGCGCGGCATGACACGAATGCGCCTGTCGCAACCTCTATCGAGGCACTCTGTGCACAGTCCGCGATTGTAGCGCGGCTTGCACATGCGAAAACGGTGGTGATGCCGCCTGCATGGCCGGCACAAAGCTCGAGCGACCACACGATGTGGCAGTGCTGACCCGTCGACGCGGCCCTACGGCCTGCGCGGTTTCGAACGCAGCATGTTGCGCATGTCTTCCAGCGCTACTGCGCTCTCCCCTGAAACGGGAATGCGCGGTGCCGGCTTGAATGCATGTCCATAGACGATTTCAAATGTAAGTGAGAGTTGCCCCGAAGGCTCCGCTCCAGGCTCAGAAGCCGCCACAAGACCTGACGCCATGGCGCCCAGCAGCGCACCGCGCCAGTGTCGGCCTCGCAGTGCTGGAAATCGCTCCACGTGCAAATTGACGCCCAGTTCCCTCAACTCACGGAGCAGTCGCTCCGGCGTGGCAAATGTCAGCGTGATGCGCTCCATATCCATCACCGGCTCGGCAAAGCCCGCGTCGATCAACATGTCGCCCCAGTCATGCATGTCGGTGAAGGCGTGACTGGGTGGCGGCCAGCCGCGTTCTGCGTACAGCGTGCGCAGTTCGCGCAGGGTGTCCGGGCCGAGGCAGGAGAACATCAGGTAGCCGTCCACTGAAATGGCCCGGTGCCAGGCTGCGATCAGTGCGCCCGGGTCTGGCGCGGTGTGCAGGGCCATGTTGGCCCAGAGCATTTGCACCGAGCGGGGTTCGGGTGCGCCGAACTGGACGCGGCCAGCACCCCAGCGCCCAGCACTCCACCAAGGTGGACTCAGCGTTTCCCGCGCCACGGATTGCAAGTGGCCTGCAGTCTCAAAGATTTGGCACCGCGCATCCGCAAAACGCTGCCGCAACAAGGCATGCGCGGCCACGCCGCCGCGCACCGGATCCCAATGGCACCAGGCCGAGGGCGGCTGGCGAATCCAATCCAGCCGCGCTTCCATCCGACGGGCGACTTCCTCATGCAGCCAGGGCGACAAGGCAGGCGTGCGTGCATGCCAGTGCGCGGCTGCAACGGGATCGAGAGTGGGGGGACGTTCGGTGGCCATGGAGCAGATACAGAAGGTGGGTGTGTGGCTCGTAGCCTGTGGCTTGCAGTTGGCGGCCCTCTGCATTGACGCCAGAGTGGATGCGTTAGCCCAGCACAAAGCGCAGTACAGCTCTATATTGGACACCACCATGCCTTCCAGCGCCTTGCTCCGACGCTTCAGCACTTGGCCGGCGTGGGTGCGCCAGCTGCCTAGCCAATGCGCAGTGTGTGCGAGTTGGCCCGCGCAGCGGCTGTGCGACGCTTGCATTGCACAGTTCGCCCGACCTCGACCGCGCTGCAGCACCTGCGCCCTGCCACTACCGGGCGGAGCCTCCCAGTGCGGCCGCTGCGTCTTGCACGCGCCCATGCTCGAGCGCTGCGTGGCCGCAGTGGACTACGGCTATCCGTGGGCCGGCGTTGTGGCTCAGTTCAAGTTTCGCGGCGACCCTGCCTGGGCGGCAGCACTGGCACGCCTCATGCGCAGCGCGCCCTGGGCAGAGCCGCTGATGGATGCGGCCGATTGGCTGGTTCCGGTGCCGCTTGCCCTGCCGCGCTTGAGGGAGCGCGGATTCAACCAGGCATGGGAGTTGGCGCGACAACTGCAGCCCGCCAAGGCCGACGCCGGTCTGTTGCTGCGCGTGCGTAGCGGGGAAGACCAGCATGCCTTGGGACGCGCTGCCAGACTGCGTAACCTCCAATCTGCCTTTGCGCCAGACCCTTTGAGGCGGGCTGCGCTCCACGGCAAGCGGGTGCTTCTGATCGATGATGTCATGACCACAGGCGCCACCCTGCACGCTGCGGCCTGCGCCTTGCAAACTGCCGGCATCGCCAGCGTGAGCGCCTTGGTTTTGGCGCGCGCAGAAGACCACGCTCAATAGCGCTTGATAGCGCTTGATACGCACTTTTACGGTCGCCGCAGTTCATTGACACTCCGCGCGAACCACAATGCGAGCATGTTTCATATCGTCCTCGTAGAGCCGGAGATCCCGCCCAATACGGGCAACATCATTCGGCTGGCTGCCAACACGGGCTGCGACTTGCATTTGGTCGAGCCTCTGGGTTTCTCCATGGAGGACCGCATGCTTCGACGCGCCGGCCTTGATTACCATGAGTTCGCGCAGGTACAGACTCACGCCGGTTGGACGCAGTTCCTGCGCAGCATGCAGCCTGATCTGACGCGCATGTTCGGCCTGACGACGCATGCGAGCGCCTCTGTACATGAGACTTGTTTTTTGCCGGGCGACTGGCTGGTTTTCGGGGCGGAAACGCGCGGCTTGCCGCCGGAACTGCGCGAAACTTTTGCGCCCGCACAGCTGCTCCGTTTGCCGATGCTCGCGGGCCAGCGCAGCCTCAACCTGTCGAACGCGGTAGCGGTGACGGTGTTTGAGGCTTGGCGTCAGAACAGTTTCGGTCTTGCCAACGTGCCTGCGCCAGACGCTTTACAGGCCTAACTCCACAGCTGGGTGGCTGCTTTGGCCGCTCAGTTGATGCTTGCATCAGCCGCGCGCTCCACGCCCTTCATGAGTCGCGCGATAGGCTCCCGCTTGGAGAGGTGAGCGCTCGAAGAAGTGAGCGCTCGAAAGTTGCCTGCTCCTCGAGCGCTCAGTACACGTGAGCCCCGTTCCCAGACAGCGCGCTCGGTGTTTGCTCCGTCAAAAAATCCAGAAATGCGCGCGTGCGTGCCGGAAGCATGCGCTGCGTCGGCAGGGCCGCATAGATGGTGTAGCGCGAAAGGATCCACTCTGGAAGCACGTGAATCAATGCGCCGCTGTCAAGAAAACGCTGCGCCAGGAGACGCGGAACCACGGCGATGCCAGTGCCATCGAGCACCGCGCGCAGCAGCACATCGGTGCTGGTCGATTGCAACACCACGGGCAGGCTCAGCTCGCACGCTTCTCCATCGCCTGACACCGGTTTAAGCCTGAGTTTGCGCATTCCGCGGGTGATGTTTCCGGTGTCCCGCAGAAAATCGTGCTGCTCGAGATCGGCGGGCGCGCTCGGGGCGCCGCGTCGCAGCAGGTAGCCCGGCGACGCCACCACAATGGCTTCGCCATCGAACAACTTGCGCGCAACGATGTTGCCGTCAAAGCCCTCGGGCACCACCAGCAGACTCACATCGTACGATTCCACGCGGCTCGCAATCAGGTGATCGGTAGAGATGTCGAGCACCAGCTTGGGGTGGAGCTCGCGCCAGCGCGGGATCAGCGGCGCCAGAAAATAGGTGGCCAAGGCAGGCGGCGCAGCCACGTGGATGGTGCCCTGCAGCGCGCGGGTGCTAGCAGCGGTGGCGGCTTCGGCCTCTTCCACATCCAACAGAATGCCGCGAACGCGCGACAAATAGGCGTCGCCCGCCTCGGTCAGCGCCACCTTGCGCGTGGTGCGATTCAGCAGCCGTGTGTTGAGATGCTGCTCCAGATCAGCCACCACCCGGGTGACGACCGGCGGAGACATATCGAGGGCACGGGCAGCTGCCGCAAAGCCGCCCTCGTCGACGACGCGCGCGAAGACCTTCATCGCCTGCAGCCTGTCCATCATTTACTTCCGCGGGTGCGAGCGCGTTCTCAGGCCGGCGCTCCATAGTTGCGGGTCAGCGATTCGGCCACACAGGCGGGCTTGTCGCCGCCCTCGCGCTCGATCGTCACCAACCAGGTCATCTGCAGCCCGTCGGGCTCGATCACTTCGGCTTGCTCAAGCTTCAGGCGTGCGCGCAGGCGGCTGCCGACTGGCACCGGCGAGGTGAAGCGCACCCGATTCAACCCGTAATTCACACCCATGCGAGCCCCCTCGATGGCAATGCCGGTCTCGAAGAACCGGGGAATCAGTGAGAGCGTCAGGAAGCCATGGGCAATAGGCGCGCCGAATGGTCCTTGGGCAGCGCGCTCAGGGTCAATGTGGATCCACTGGTGGTCACCCGTGGCATCGGCAAACTGGTTCACCTGCTCCTGCGTGATGGTGATCCAGTCGGTCACAGCGACTTCCTGGCCCACGCTGGCGGCGACTTCGGTGTAGGAACGAAAAGTTTTCATGGCAGCAATGTAGGGGCGGTTTGGAGGCGGGCTTGTCGGGCGTGGGACAGACGGCTGATCGAGCGTGGCGGATGGCGATTCATGGGCCGTCCAGCCACTCACAGATTCCTTGCCACTGCTCCAGGTCGCGCGCCACCCGGGCGGGCGGCACGTCAAACACCGACAGGCCATGCGCCGCCAGGTGCAGGTAGTTCTGGGTATTGCGAAGAGTGCCGAGCACCGGCAGCCCCAGGCCTTCGACAAAGTGCTGCAGTTGCTCAGCGGCCTTGGTGCGCGGATCGACCCGCATGCCGACGATACCCACCGGCGTGCTCACGGTGGCACGATGCGCGGCCAACTGGTTCAGAAATTCCTGCGTGGCGAAGATGTCGAACACGCTGGGTTGCAGCGGCACCACGATGCGGTCTGCCAGTTTGAGCACATCGCTCAGCCGCCAACCGGTCATGCCGGCCGGTGTGTCCAACACCACGTGGGTGCTGCCGCGCGGGGGCTTGGCGATGACGTCCGCGCCAATGTCCCATGTGCCGATAGGTCTTGCTTGCGCCGGCCGCAAGCCGAGCCACAGGCGCGACGATTGCTGGCGGTCGGCGTCGCCCAGCAGCACGG
The DNA here is from genome assembly GCA_038243365.1 of Burkholderiales bacterium. Taxonomy (GTDB): domain Bacteria; phylum Pseudomonadota; class Gammaproteobacteria; order Burkholderiales; family Burkholderiaceae_C; genus Simplicispira. Next base: position 40,624 of record JBBSRE010000001.1, read on the forward strand.
GGTGACCCTGGCAGGCCAGGTAGCCTGCAATGTTGGTCGACAGCGTCGACTTACCGACGCCGCCCTTGGGGTTTGCGACCACGATCACCGACACAACACGTCTCCCCGAAGTTATTGGGAAAATGGCCTCTAAGGCAATATAGGCAAGCGCAAGCAGCTATTAAATATATAGCATATCAAGCCGCCGCTTGGCCGCCTCGGCGTACAAAGAACAGCCCTGCGCCGACCGCCATCAGCACGCCGCCGAACACCCGGTTCTGGTTGCGCTGTGCACGCGGGCTCTGCAGCAGGCGCCGCAGACTGCTGGCGCTCAAGGCGTAACCATGCATCACCGTCATGTCGATGGCAACTGACGTCAGTGCCATCGCCAGCAGCTGCAACCACAGCGGGCGCGCATCGGTCATGAACTGCGGCAATACCGCGACCATGAAAACGATGCCTTTGGGGTTGGTCGCATTGGTCAGGAAACCGGTGGCAAAGCGCCGCTGCCAAGTCCCGGCCGGAGCGCTCAGCTTGCGTGGAGCCACACCCGATGGCTGCGTCGACGATTCAACCAGAGCAACCGGCCCGTCATCGACGCGGGCGCGCCACTGGCTAAGCCCGACGAAAATCAGATAGCAGGCGCCTGCCACCTTCACCACGCTGAAAGCCAGCTCTGATGCCAGCAAGAGCGAGCCGACTCCAGCGCCTGCCACCAGCAAAAGCAGCAGCAGCCCCAATTGGAGACCCAGGATAGTGGCCGTGGTCTGGCGCACTCCGTACGACAGCCCGTGGCTCATGGAGAGCACCGCGCCTGAGCCGGGCGACAGCGCGATGACGAAGGTAGCAGCGGCGAAAGCGAGCCAGGTATGGATATCCATTTGGGAGCCAAAGAAAAAAAAGGGATCGTGAGAGCACGAGGGTGGCGCGGGCGAAGCGCCGCAAAGGCGGGATCTTAGAACTTGCGAACGATTGGATGGCTTTCTTCGCCAGGTCTTCCCTCGGGCCCGGGGCGCGCTAACACTCTCCCTGCGCTCAGCAGCCGCACGCAAGCCTTGGGGCTGGGCGCCGTCATTGGCTACCTCGCTGCCAGTATCGCTATCGGGCCACCGCGCCCGCTAGCGCTTATGCACTATGCGCAAGCAGCTATCTAATCAATAGCAATCTTAAACGCGCTCTAGCAGCAGCGCAATCCCCTGCCCCACGCCAATGCACATGGTGCACAGCGCGTAGCGACCGCCGGTGGCGTGCAGGCGGTTGACCGCAGTGGTCGCCAGGCGCGCACCGCTGGCGCCCAGTGGGTGGCCCAGCGCGATGGCGCCGCCCCATGCGTTTACGCGCGGGTCATCGTCCTGAAGGCCCAGCAGACGCAACACCGCCAGGCCCTGCGCCGCAAACGCCTCATTGAGTTCAATCACATCGATCTGGTCCAGCGACACGCCGGTTTGTGCCAGGAGTTTCTGCGTCGCGGGCGCCGGGCCAATGCCCATCACCCGCGGCGCCACGCCGGCCACGGCCATGCCCACGACGCGGGCGCGTGGCGTCAAGCCATGGCGCGCGGCATCCGCTTCGCTGGCCAGCAGCAGGGCGCAGGCGCCATCGTTCACTCCGCTGGCATTGCCGGCGGTCACCGTGCCTTCGGGATGCACGATGGGTTTGAGCCGGGCGAGCGCCTCCATACTGGTCTCGCGCGGATGCTCGTCCACGCTCACCACCAGCGGATCGCCTTTCTTTTGCGCGAGTGACACCGGCACGATTTCGCGTGCCAGGTGGCCGGCCTGCTGCGCAGCAAGCGCGTGCTGTTGGCTGGCCAGCGCCATGCGGTCTTGCGCCTCCCGCGTGATGCCGTGCTCGCGCGCCACGTTCTCAGCCGTCTCTGGCATGGAATCAATGCCGTACTGCGCCTTCATCGCCTTGTTGACAAAGCGCCAGCCAATGGTGGTGTCGTAGACCGCATTGCTTCGGCCAAAGGCCGACTCCATCTTGGGCATGACAAACGGCGCGCGGCTCATGCTCTCGACGCCGCCGGCCATCATCAGCCCGGCCTCGCCTGCCTTGATGGCACGCGCTGCGGTTCCCACTGCATCCAGCCCGGAGCCGCACAAGCGGTTAAGCGTGGCGCCCGGCACATCTACCGGCAAACCCGCCAGCAGCGCCGCCATGCGGGCCACATTGCGGTTGTCTTCGCCGGCCTGGTTGGCACACCCGTAGAGCACATCGGAGAGCTGCGCCCAATCCACGCCAGCGTTGCGCTCCATCAACGCTCGGATGGGGATAGCGCCGAGGTCGTCGGCGCGTACCGAACTAAGCGCGCCGGCATAGCGGCCGAAGGGGGTGCGGATGGCGTCACAGATAAAAGCGTCTGGCATGGAGTCTCCTGTTTGCAGACGGACACTCTACCCAGTGCCTCGACGCGTGATTGCTGCCTGCGGGACAATGTCGCCATGTTCAATCCCACTCAAGCAGATGTGCGGCGCTTTTTGTGCGGCGTACATGCCAAAACCGGCGAGCAGGCGCCGATGGAGGCGATAGAAACGCTGGCCGGTCTTTGGATTGCGGAGCACCCGGAGTACCACGGCGATCTCGCGGATGTGGAAGCTGCGTTATTACGCGATTATGGTGACGCGCCCGCCCAGGCCAACCCGTTTTTGCACCTCTCGATGCACCTGTCGGTCAGCGAGCAGTGCAGCATCGACCAGCCTCGCGGCATTCGTCAGGCGGTGGAATTGCTGGCACGTCGCCTCGACTCTTTGCACGACGCCCACCACGTGGTCATGGACTACTTGGGGGAAATGCTTGAGACGAGCCAGCGCTCAGGCACG
>JBBSRE010000002.1:0-25469 GCA_038243365.1 Burkholderiales bacterium
AACAAGGTCATCCTGGTGCCGCTGGCGCTGGCCATCAGCGCGTTTGCCCCCTGGGCGGTGACCCCGTTGTTGATGGTCGGCGGCGCGTACCTGTGTTTTGAAGGTACGGAAAAACTGGCGCACCGTTTTCTGCATCCTCCCGAGGCCGACGCGGTCGAGCATGCAAGCCGTGTCCGGGCCAACGCCGACCCGCAGATCGACCTGGTGGCCTTTGAGAAGGAGAAGATCAAGGGCGCGGTGCGCACCGATTTCATCCTCTCGGCCGAGATCGTCACGATCGCCTTGGGCACCGTTTCGGCCGCCCCGTTCATTGATCGAGTGGCCGTGTTGTCGGTGATCGCGGTGGGCATAACCGTCGGCGTCTATGGCCTGGTGGCGGGCATCGTCAAACTCGACGACCTGGGTGTCTGGTTGAGCGGCAAGCGCAGCGCCGCCGCGCGCGGACTGGGTCGTTGGATCGTCATCGCCGCGCCGTGGCTGATGAAGGCCTTGTCGGTGATTGGCACTGTGGCGATGTTTCTGGTGGGCGGCGGCATTCTGGTGCACGGCGTACACGCCCTGGCTGAGGCCATAGACGGGCTAGCTGCGCGCGTGGCGGTCGGCCCGCTCGGTTCACTATGGGACACGCTGGCCGAGCAGCTGCTCAATGCGGGTGTCGGTCTGCTGGCGGGCGCCCTGGTACTGCTGGTCGTCACGGTGGTGCAGCGCCTGCGCAAGCCTTCCACCTCGGAGACGCATCTGTGAGTGTCTCTGCGCGATGTTCGCACGCCTTGAGTGCATTCATCAGCAAGGCCGGTTGAGCAGGCGCTTTCCAGTGCTTTTGCCCGTGCGGGGCCGTGGCTTACAAATTGAGAGGTTCAGCAGCGCCAGAATAGCCGCACACCCTGACGCCTGCTGTGCCCGGCGCCAAGGCAATTCCCGCCATCGGCCCTGCCGAGAAAGCACCGTCCGTTCATGCACGAGCCTCGCTACTCCGAGATCACCGAAGATCTGCTCCGAACCCCCGCTTGCATCTCCCCCAAATACTTCTACGACGAGCGTGGCTCCCGCCTGTTTGAGGCGATCACCGAGCTCCCCGAGTACTACCCGACGCGCATCGAGCGCTCCATCTTGGAAGCATCCGGCGCGGAGATCGCCCTTGCCGTCGGCAGTGGCTGCACGTTGATTGAGCCGGGTGCGGGCAGCTGCGAGAAAGCGGCAGTGCTCTGTGAGCTGCTGGCGCCTCGTTGCTTTGTCGGGGTCGACATTTCAGCCGACTATCTCGCAGGCGCAGTGCAGCGTTTGGGTGCACGCTTTCCTGGCATTGACGCTCGGGCGCTGGGTGGTGACATCACCCTCGGAATCCATTTGCCCGACGACCTGCCGGAGGGGCCGCGACTGGTCTTCTACCCGGGCTCGTCCATCGGCAACTTCGACCCGGCCCATGCGCTGGCGCTGCTGCGTCAGATGCGCTTGCTGGCTGGCGATGATGGCGGCGTGTTGATCGGCATCGATCTGCCCAAGGACGTTGCGGCGCTTGAAGCAGCCTACGACGACGAGCAGGGCGTCACCGCCGAGTTCAACCGCAACGCGCTCTCACACCTGAACCGTTTGATTGGCAGCGACTTCGTAGAGGCGGACTGGATTCATCGCGCCTTCTTCAATCGAGAATCATCGCGCATCGAGATGCATCTGGAAGCCGCGGCTCCCGTCTCAGTGCGCTGGCCGGGCGGTGAGAGGGCGTTTGCCGCCGGTGAGCGCATTCATACTGAGAACAGCTACAAATACCCGGTGGAGCGCTTCTGCGAGCTGCTTGCAGACGCTGGGTTCAGTCGCTGTCGCGCCTGGACCGACCCGCAGCAGTGGTTTGCCGTGATCCACGCCCAGCCCTGAAGGCTTTGCCCATGAATGCTCTGCAAGATCATTTTCGACGCGTGCGTCAGCGCACCGCCGATCTGGTGATGCCGCTCTCCGCCGAGGACTGCTGCGCCCAGTCCATGCCAGACGCCAGCCCGGCGAAGTGGCATCTGGCGCACACCAGCTGGTTCTTTGAGACCTTCGTGCTGGAGCCGCGTGAGGCGGGTTTTACCCCGTTCGATCCCGACTTCCGTGTGCTGTTCAACTCCTACTACAACGGCGTGGGGGCCAAGCATCCACGGCCCCAGCGCGGCTTGCTGACACGCCCTGCGTTGACGCGCGTGCTGGCTTATCGACTGAACGTCGAGCAGCGCATGCATCGCCTGTTAGAGGAGCATGCGGACGACGCCGATCTGCACGCGTTGGTCACGTTGGGCCTGAACCATGAGCAGCAGCACCAGGAACTGCTGCTGACCGATATGTTGCATTTGCTCTCCTGCAACCCTGTGTCGCCTGCCTACCTTCCGCTTGCCGATGCAAGTTCTGCAAACCCGGCAGCTCCGATCACATGGATCGAATGTGCGGGCGGCATGGTGGACATCGGCCACCCAACCCAAGGGTTTTGCTTCGACAACGAACTGCCGCGCCACCAGGCGTACACAGCGCCGTACGCGCTCGCCGACCGGCTGGTGAACAACGCCGAATACGCCGCCTTCATGGCCGATGGCGGCTACCAAAGGCCGGAGCTCTGGCTGGCGGAGGGCTGGGACTGGCTGGCTGCACAGGCCATCACGCAGCCGCTTTATTGGCGTGCGGCAGAGGAGGGCGGGCAAGGCGAGCGAGGAGCGGCAAGCGGCTGGCGGCATTTCGGCTTGCACGGTGAGCAGGCCCTCGACCTGAGCGCACCCGTGGCGCATCTCTCCTATTTTGAAGCCGATGCCTACGCGCGCTGGGCACAGGCGCGTCTGCCCAGCGAAACCGAGTGGGAAGCCGCAGCTGCGCAGCTGGCCAACGAGCAGTTGACGACCAGGGGCAAGACTGATCGCGAAGGCGCTTTCATGCCGCGTGCTACAGGCGGGCATGGCCTGCGAGAGCTGTTCGGCGAAGTCTGGCAATGGACCCAGTCGAGCTACGCGCCTTACCCTGGCTTTCGCGCAGCGCCCGGCGCCGTGGGCGAATACAACGGCAAGTTCATGGTGAACCAGTACGTGTTGCGCGGCAGTTCCTGCGCCACGGCGCCCGGGCATGCGCGCCTGAGCTACCGCAACTTCTTTCCGACCACGGCGCGCTGGCAGATCACAGGCCTGCGCCTGGCTCGTGATTCGGCGCAATGATACTCACTTAATCATAGCTGTTAGCGCAATACCCATAAGCGCTAGAGCCCAAAAAGACTCTAAGTTCGGCCCGAGCAGCGCACCCGGAGCCTGCGCTCAGACTTTGTCCAGCGCCTGTACCAGGTCTGCCTGCAGATCGTCGATGTGCTCGATGCCCACCGACAGCCGCACCATGTTCTCGCTCACGCCGGCTTGTTCCAGTTCTTGGGGATTGAGCTGGCGGTGGGTAGTCGAAGCAGGGTGCGTGGCGAGCGACTTGGCGTCGCCAATGTTCACCAACCGCGTGAACAGGTTCAAGGCATCCAGAAAACGCGCGCCGGCGGCACGCGGTTCGGCGTCGGCGCCTTTGAGGCCGAATGACAGGATGCCTGACGCCCGTCCACCCATCTGGCGCTGCGCCAGTGCATGGTCCGGGTGGTCGGGCAGACCGGCGTAGCGCACCCATTCGACCTTGTCATGCGTCTGCAAAAATTTGGCGATCGCCAGCGTGTTGTCGCAGGTCCGGTCCATGCGCAGTGGCAAGGTTTCAATGCCTTGCAGCGTCAACCAGGCGTTGAACGGCGAGATGGCGGCGCCCATGTTGCGCAGCGGCACCACGCGCGCTCGGCCGATGTAGGCCGCCGGGCCTAGCGCCTCGGTGTAGACGACGCCGTGGTAGCTCACGTCAGGCTCGTTCAGGCGCTTGAAGCGTGTCTTGTGTTCGGCCCACGGGAACTTGCCGCTGTCGACGATGATGCCGCCAATGCTGTTGCCGTGGCCGTTCATGTATTTGGTCAGGGCGTGCACCACGATGTCTGCGCCATGTTCGATCGGGCGGCACAAATAGGGACTGGGCACCGTGTTGTCGACGATGAGCGGTACGCCGGCGTCATGCGCGACCTTGGCCAGCGCGGCGATGTCGGTCACGTTGCCGAGCGGGTTGCCCACCGATTCGCAAAAGATGGCCTTGGTGCGTTCGTCAATCATGCTGGCGAAGCTGGCAGGCTTGCTGGCGTCGGCAAAGCGCACTTCGATGCCCTGCTGCGGGAAGGTGTGGGCAAACAGGTTGTAGGTGCCGCCATACAGCGTGCTGGTGGAGACGATGTTGTCGCCGGTCTCGGCAATGGTCTGGATGGCCGCCGTGATGGCCGCCATGCCCGACGCCATCGCCAGCGCCGCAATGCCGCCTTCGAGCGCTGCCACGCGCTGCTCCAGCACATCGGTGGTCGGGTTCATGATGCGGGTGTAGATGTTCCCGGGTACCTTCAAGTCGAATAGATCAGCGCCGTGCTGGGCGTTGTCAAAGGCGTAGGCCGTTGTCTGGTAAAGCGGAACGGCTGCTGATTTGGTAGTGGGATCGGGGCTGTAACCAGCGTGGACGGCAAGCGTTTCGAGCTTCATGCGAGTTCTCCGTTTGTGACTTGTGGAATGAAGAAGGAAGAAAGAAGGGGCGTGTGGACGCTGCGTTTTGAAAACGGCGGCGAACTGCTTCTGACATTCTTGCAGTGCCGCACTCGGCCGTCATAGACAGCTTCGCTATGACGTTATGCGAAACGGCTACGAGAGCAGAAGGCCAGCGAGGCAATCGCTGGATGCGTCAAGGCACGGTGGGAACCAGCGTCCCGTGCTCTGCCATGGCTTCGCCCAACAAGACATCACCACCTGGTGCCCATGCGGCGTTGAAATTCCAATCACCTTTAGGCATTAGCACCACGACCGTGGAGCCAAGCTGGAAGCGACCCATTTCTTCCCCCTTCTGCAGGAACACCTGACCATCCGGATAGTTCCAGTCGCGCAGCACTCCAGAGCGGGGCGGATTCACCAGCCCGTGCCAGACGGTGGCCATGCTGCCGACGATGGTGGCGCCCACCAACACGACGACAAACGGCCCCTGCGCGCCCTCGAATACACATACCAGACGCTCATTGCGTGCAAACAGCCCCGGCACACCGCGCGCCGTGGCGGGATTCACCGAAAACAGATCTCCGGGTACGTGCACCATGCGTACCAAGCGGCCAGTGGCGGGCATGTGGATGCGGTGGTAGTGGCTGGGACTCAAGTAGATGGTGGCGAACTGGCCATTCTGAAAGCGATCGGCCAGGGCCTTGTCGCCACCGAGCAGAGCGGTCGACGAATAGTGGTGACCCTTGGCCTGGAAGATCTGGTTGCCCTCAATGGCGCCAAACTGGCTGATGACGCCGTCCACCGGACAGACCCAATCCGCCGCTTGGATCGGGCGCACGCCCGGTTTCAAAGCCCGCGTGAAAAAAGCGTTGAACGTGGGGTACGCAGCGGGGTCAGGCTGCTCAGCCTCCGCCATGTTGACGTTGTAGTGTGAGATGAACGCTCGCACCGCAGCCGTCGTAAACCAACCCGCGCGACTGGAGGCGAACGCGCCGGCAGCCACTGTCAGTGCCTGTTTGGGCAACAGATGTTGAATCGAAACGACGAGGGAATCGGACATGTCGGCCAGTCAAAAAGCGGTGTGGCGGCCAATTCTATAGACCGCCCCGGCGCAGCCTGTAGGCAAAAGCAGTGGTCCGCGTTAGAATTGACAGGCTTGACAGCAGCGTCCTGCCTGCCCATTGAATCAGAACTCGATCAGCATTCATCGGTGGGCTCCTCACCACGCTGCGCTTTTGCTTTCGCAAATCCCCCCGACCGCACTGCACATCCACCCGCTTTGCATGGCCTGAGCTGCATGTGGGAGCAAACCACCCGTTGCCGGGTGCGGCGCCTCGGGGTCGAACGAATCGTGACTGAACGGGTTAACACTAGAGAACATGGCAAAAGAAGAACTCATTGAAATGCAGGGCAGCGTGACCGAAGTGCTGCCTGATTCGCGCTTTCGCGTGACCTTGGAAAACGGGCACCAATTGGTGGCCTATACCGGCGGCAAAATGCGCAAGCACCACATTCGCATCCTTGCGGGTGACAAGGTCTCGCTTGAACTGTCGCCCTACGATCTCACCAAGGGCCGCATCACATTCCGCCACTTGGCGGGCCGTGGTCCCGGGCCGGGCCGCTGAATCGGCGTCACGGAACAAAAAAAGTTGGGCTTCAAGCCTGTCAGTTCCTAAATCAGGGTCTGCCGCAGGTTAGAATTCTGGCTGTCGGAGCGTAGCGCAGCCTGGTAGCGCATCTGCTTTGGGAGCAGAGGGTCGCGAGTTCGAATCCCGCCGCTCCGACCACTACATCAAGGACTTGCAGCCCCGGCTGCAAGTCCTTTTTCTTTGGCAGTCCATCGTGCACTCGCGCCTGCCGGGAGAATCGTTCCATGGCATTCGAGTCGTCATCCGCCAGTCCCCGCCTTGTCTCCATCGACGCGCTTCGTGGCGTGGCCATGCTGTGGATGACCGTCTTTCATTTCTGCTTTGACCTGGACTACTTTGGTTGGTGGGAGCAGGATTTTCTGCACGATCCGCGCTGGACATTGCAGCGCACCGCCATCGTCAGTCTTTTCGTCTTCTGCGCAGGTCTGAGTCAGGCAGTCGCGCAGCAACAAAGCTTAGGCTGGTCGCGTTTTTGGAAGCGGTGGTGGCAGGTCGTAGCGTGCGCAGCGCTCGTCACGCTCGGTTCCTGGCTCATGTTTCCGCGCAGCTTCATCTATTTCGGCATCCTGCATGGCATGGCGCTGATGCTGCTCGTTGCGCGGCTCACGGCTGGTTGGGGCTTCTGGCTATGGCCCCTCGGTCTGGCGGCAGTGCTGGCGCCGATGGCTGCACAAGCGCTGCTCATGGGCGGTCTTTCGCAGTGGGCGCCGCTGCTTGATTCGCGAACATTCAACTGGCTCGGGCTGGTGACACGCAAGCCATTCACCGAAGACTATGTGCCCCTGCTTCCCTGGCTGGGCGTGATGTGGTGGGGGCTGGCTTCTGGCAACTGGCTGCTGCGCTGCAGGCGCCATTGGCTCACCTTTCCAGTGCCTCGCTACGCGATGTCACTCGTCGTGATGGGGCGCTGGAGCCTGTCCTACTACATGCTCCACCAACCGGCGATGATTGGCGCCATGACAGCGGTAGCCTGGTGGTTGGCACAGGCCAAATGAACAGCGGAATACAAGCTCGGGGCAGAAGCCATAAAAAAACGCGGCCGAGACCGCGTTTTTTGTGAGCTCGCAGAGCTGCAATTATTCGATCTTCGCCTTGGCGCGCAGCTCTTCCTGGAACTTGGCCAGGTGTTGCTGCTGCAGCTGCTGGGCAATTTGCGGCTTGACGTCTTCGAGCTTAGGCAGTTCCGCTTGGCGTACATCGTCCAGGCGAATCACGTGCCAGCCGAACTGGGTTTTGACTGGCGTCTGCGTCATCTTGCCCTTGTCGAGCTTGATCAGCGCCTCGGTAAATTCCGATACATAGGTGCTGGGGTTGGCCCAATCCAGGTTGCCACCCTTGGCACCGGAACCAGCGTCCTTGGACTGCTTTTTGGCGATATCTTCGAATTTCCCACCCTTTTTGATGGAAGCGATGATGGCTTTAGCCTCATCTTCTTTTTCTACCAGGATGTGGCTGACCTTGTATTCCTTGCCGCTGTTGGCTGCCACGAACTTGTCGTATTCGGCCTTGATGTCGGCGTCAGTCACCGGGTTCTTCAACTGGTAGTCAGCGAACAGTTCGCGGATCAGAATGGTCTGGCGCGCCAGTTCCATTTGCACCTTGAAGTCGGGTTCTTTGTCCAAGCCACGCTTCTGTGCTTCCTGCAGGAAAATCTCGCGTGCGATGACTTCCTGTTTGATCTGGTCTTCAATTTCGGGCGTGACCGGTCGGCCACTGCGCTCGACCTGTGCGCGAAGCACATCCGCGCGCTCCTTGGGAATCGCCTTGCCGTTGATGACGGCAATGTTTTGCGCGGCAACAGGCAGAGCTGCCGTGCTCAACAAGGCGGCGGCCACAAGGCCGGACAAAAGCTGTTTCTTCATTCGAAATCCAAAAGGTGGAGGGAGAGAATCGGCGCCTTGCCGATGAGCCGCATCGCGTTACCTGTTACCAAATAGCGGGAATCGGGGGTTCAGAGAATCTCGATGGCAATGGCATGGGCGCCCAGGTCGATAAATTCTTGCAGCGCATCATACACAAGGCGGTGCTGTTTTACCCTGGTCAAACCTGTAAACGCAGGTGACTGAATCCTGACGCGAAAGTGGGTCCCAAACCCGGTTCCATTGGCGCCTGCGTGGCCTGCGTGCTGGAAGCTCTCATCGAGCACTTCCAGCTTGTCGGGTGACAGTTGCCGGCGCAGCGCGGCCTCCATATGGGTCGCGGTGATGGCAAGTTCGTCGGTCATCGCTGTACATCCTTATCAGGCTCGGACTCTTTCATATATCGACTCAGAAAAAGTGCCTGGGCCAGCACAAAGACGAGCATCAGCCCCATTCCGCCAAAGAGCTTGAAGTTCACCCACGTGTCGGTGTCGAAATTGAAGGCCACCCACAGATTGAGAAACCCCATAGAGGCAAAGAAACCTGCCCACGCCCAATTGAGGGTGGCCCAGGCCGATTCGGGTAGTTCGATCTGCGCGCCCATCAAGCTCTTGATGAAATTGCGCTTGAGCACCCAGCGGCCAAGCAGCAAGGCTGAGCCCATCAGCCAGTAGAGCACGGTGGGCTTCCACTTGATGAAGGTATCGCTGTGGGCCAGCAGTGTGGCGCCACCAAACAGCACGATCACCCCCAGGCTGAGCCACTGCATGGTCTCGACCTTGCCGTGCCGGTAGCGAAGATACGCAATCTGAAGAACCGTGGCTGCAATGGCCACGCCGGTGGCGACGTAGATTCCCCAGACCTTGAAGGCTACGAAGAACAGGATGATGGGGAAAAAATCGATCAGCAGTTTCATGTCAGGTACGCAAAAGGCATGGGTGAAGAAGCATCAGACGTGCCGCGTAAATGGATTTCGAGCATGGCACCGAAGCTGCCGACGCCCCGCAGGTCGCTAATGGCCTCAACCCGCTTTTGGGGTGAAGTCAAGCGACGCGGAATTCATGCAGTAGCGCAAGCCGGTGGGCGCGGGGCCGTCTTCGAAAACGTGGCCCAGATGCGCCCCGCATTGTGCACATACCGTCTCCACGCGACTCATGCCATGGGTGCTGTCAACGATCTCTTTGATGGACCCCGGCACCGCCAGTGAGAAGCTGGGCCAGCCGCAACCCGCATCGAACTTGGTATCGGCACCGAAAAGCTTGTTTCCACAACAGATGCAGTGGTAGCTGCCGTCCGCCCAGTGAGCTTCGTATTTGCCGGTATACGGGCGTTCAGTGGCGGCATGGCGAGTGACGTCCAAGGCATTGGCTTCAGCGTTCTTCGAACTGAGATGGGATTGCCATTCGGCTTCGGATTTTTCGATGGGGTAGGTCATGAGGAGCAGCTGATGGAGAGGTGGGAGGCCCAGTCGGGCGGGACGGCTGCATAGTTCTCGCAGCCCACATGGTCTTCAAATGGGCGTGCGAGCACGGTTTGCAACCGGTGGATTTCCGTGAAGTCTCCAGCTTGCGCTGCGCGGATGGCCTGCTCGGCAAGGTAATTGCGCAGCACGAACTGAGGATTGTTTTTTAGCATCAAATCGGCGGCTTGCGCTTTACCTGATTGCGCAAGACGCTCTCGATAGGATAGCAACCAGCTGTCAAATGCGGCTCGGTCCGCGAACATGTCCCGCACCGGCTCGAAAGCGTTTTCGGCCCCGTCTTCGCCACCCACCGCCATCGATAGGCTGTGCCAGAAAAGCGTGAAGTCCACGGCATTGCCCGCCAAGAGCTGCAGGATGCCCTCGATCAACGCGGCGTCGCCCGGCAGGTTCGTCAGTAAACCGAGCTTCGCGCGAAAGCGTGCCATCAGCTGATCTGGAAATACACGCTTGTACGACTCAAGCGCCTCCACCACTTGCTCGGGTTCTCCAATCAGTGGTTGCAGCGCTTGGCCCAAGCAATACAGGTTCCAATACGCCACGTTGGGCTGACGCTCGAACGCATAGCGCCCGAGCGTGTCGCTGTGGTTGCATATATGGCTTGGAATGTAGGCATCCAGGAACTGGAACGGCCCGTAGTCAATGGTGAGGCCAAGGATGCTCATGTTGTCGGTGTTGAGCACTCCGTGGCAAAAACCAACCGACTGCCACTGCGCCACCAATGCGGCCGTGCGCTCGCTCACCGCCTGCAGAAAGTCAGCATACGGATTGCCCAGTGCGGCACCTTCTCGGCACTGCGGGTAATAGCGTTCCATGACAAAGTCGGCCAACGTCTGCAGCTCGGCCAATTTCCCCTGTGCAGCGAAGTGTTCGAAGTGCCCGAACCGTATGAAACTAGGCGCGACGCGGGTGACCACCGCAGCAGTCTCCATGGTTTCACGGCGCACAGGCTCGGGCGAACCGGTAATACAGAGCGCTCGCGTCGTGGGAATTCCGAGGGCGTGCATGGCTTCGCTGCACAGGTACTCTCGGATGCTTGATCTCAGCACCGCCCTGCCGTCGCCCATGCGAGAGTAGGGCGTTGGGCCGCTTCCTTTGAGCTGAACTTCCATCGGCCCGATCGCGCTATCGACCTCACCCAGCAAGATCGCCCGACCATCGCCCAGCTGCCCCGCCCACACGCCGAACTGGTGGCCGCTGTACACGCTCGCCAAAGGCGCGCTGCCCTGCAAGCCCATGTTGCCGCTCAACGCCTGAAGTGCGCTTTCCGAGCGTAGCCAACCCAGATCCAGTCCGAGTGTTAATGCAAGCTCCTCATTGCGGCTGACCCAGTGAGGCGTGCGCAGAGGCAACGGCAGCAACTGCGTGTGGTAGCCAGGACCTAGGGCAGCAAAACTGTTGTGCCATGCCAGACCGCAATCAGTGAGGTTGGGGTTGTCTTCTACCAAGTTCATGCACCTATTGTCTTTTAGCGTGGAAACTGTGACGTGCGCAGGGCTATCAGGGCTGCAAGGCGGCATTGGCGTTGCCCGGCGGATTGCTGGCCGCAACCGGGTGCGTCTCCTTTTGCAGGGCTGAAGCGGTCAGCGCTGACCGGCCATCAGTCTTCGGCGGTGGTGACCAAGTAAGCCAGGAGCGCTGCGTCGTCGACTATGACTACGCGTCCGAAGTCCAGAGAGACGATCCCGGCGGCTTCCAAGCGTTGCAGCTCGCGGTTGACGGTCTGACGCGACAGTCCGCACAGCTGGCCGAGCTCTTCTTGGGTGAGGTTGAGTCTGCGCGTACTGCTCCAGAAAAGGCGGCTGAGGTACAGCGCAACACGGTGCGCTGTTGTCCGCATGCGACCCGCTTCGATCACAGACAAGGCTTGCCCCAATCGCAGATTCATGTGCGACACCAGAAATTGGTTGAATGCCAGGCTCGTCTCGTGCAGGGTAGTAAAGAGGGGCAATGGGAGGCAGAGCAGTTGGGTGCCACGCAAGGCCACTACTTCATATTTCCGAAGTTCAGGTTTCATGGCCGAGCCTTCGCCAAACCAGTCACCGTCTGACACGCCTATGAAGGCGGATGCGCGCCTGCTCGATGCAGGACTTCGCAGCATGACCAGCCCCGACATGACGGCATACCAGCCTTCCACAGCGGTGCCGGCTGGCAGCACGATTTCGCCTTTGGCCGCCTCGGTGCGATACACCCGAAGGCGCAATTGCTCCTGCAAGTCCATGTTTAACGAGGCAAACCAGGGTTGGCAAGCAATGAAACGCTCTGTAGAAGAAACAGTGCTGAACATCGCCGGATTGTCGCGCCGTTCGCGAGACCAGGTTCGGGTAAGCCCTTGGCAAATGTCAGTCAAGCGACATGTGTTGGGTTCTCGCCTGTGACGACGCAAACTGCGCTGGCCTTGTGTCGTTTTGTTACGCAGGTGCGCCAAAAGAACCGGAGATCGTCATGCTAAAGAACAGGTATGGGCTGAAGGTGTTGCTTTCGCTGGTGCTGTGGCTTCCGTGCGGTGCCTTGCTTGCCGGTCCTGGCGTCTCCGATAGCGAGATCGTCATTGGTCAGTCGCTGGGGTTAACCGGGCCTCTGGCTTCCATGGCGCCCGAGCTGTTGAAAGTGACCCAGACATACCTCGACAGCGTTAACGCGAAGGGAGGTGTCCATGGGCGTCGTATCCGGATGGTGACCGAGGACGATGGCTACAAGCCGGAAAACACCGTCCGGCTGGTAGACAAGATGATCGTTCAGGATCAAGTCTTTGCTCTTGCCAACCTTACCGGCACCGCCAACGTAGCGGCAGTGCTGCCTTTGCTCGTCAAGGCGAATCCGCCAGTCCCGCTGATCTCACCCTTTACCGGAGCCGACCTTTTGCGCGAGCCGGCCCTCAACCATGTCTTTAACATTCGCGCGAGCTACGGTGATGAAGTCGAGAAGCTTGTGCAGCACCTGAGCACCATCGGTGTGCCACGCATTTCAGTGCTGTGGATGAACAACGGGTTTGGCAAAGATGGTCTGACGGGCGCGCGTAAATCGATGGATAAGCGCGGGCTCAAGCTGCACTCTGATGCTCCCATCGAGGCCGATTCTTCCGACGTGCAGAAAGCGGTGAGTACCTTAAGCGTCAGCGAGCCCGACGCCATCATCATGATTACCGCTGGTGCGCCCACGGTCGCTTTCATAAAAAGCTACCGCAAGGTGAGCAGAGCAGCCCGCTTCTACACCACCTCCGTGATGGGATCCCAGGCCACCATTCAGGCGCTAGGACAAGATGGCGTGGGCGTGGTCGTGACGTCCGTTGTGCCATTTCCATGGAGCCAAAGCAAGTCAGTCGTCCGCGAATATCGTGAACTGCTCAAGAAGGCGGGAATGGCGGAAACGGTTTCATTCATCGGTCTGGAAGCGTATATCAACACCAAGGTGCTGGTGGAGGGCTTGCGCCGCGCTGGCAGAGACCTGACACGGCCAAGCTTTATACAAGCCATGGAATCGCTGCAAAAGTTCGACGTCGGCGGGTTCGAGGTGGACTACGGCAAGGGGGTACGCCAAGGCTCGCACTTCGTCGATCTGACCATCATCGGCGCAGGCGGCAAGTTCACCCGTTAGGATAGATTTCATCACCATTTTTGAAGGAAAACACATGCTCGGTTTGATGCAGAGTCAGCCACTCTTGATTTCATCTTTGATCGAATTTGCCGAGCGGCACCATGGCGATGGCGAAATCGTCTCGAGGCGCGTGGAAGGCGACCTGCACCGCTATACCTATCGCGCGCTTGCCGCGCGCTCGCGCCAGCTGGCCAACGCGCTGGAGAAGGAAGGGCTGAAGTTGGGCGATCGTGTTGCGACACTCGCGTGGAACGGCTACCGCCACATGGAAATATATTTTGGCGTCAGCGGATCCGGGCGAGTGGTACACACGGTGAACCCGCGCCTGCATCCAGAGCAGATCGCCTGGATCATGAATCACGCCGAAGACCGCATCATGTGCGTCGACCTGACGTTTTTGCCGCTGGTGCAGGCGGTGCACGCCCATTGCCCCGGCGTTCAAAAGTGGGTGGCGATGTGCGACCCGGACAAGCTGCCGCAAGACAGCGGCGTTCCCGGTCTGGTGAGTTACGAAGACTGGATAAGCGGCCAGTCCACCGACTATGCATGGCCGCAGTTTGACGAGAACACCGCATCCAGCATGTGCTACACCAGCGGTACCACCGGCCACCCGAAAGCCGCCCTCTACAGCCACCGCTCGACCACCTTGCATGCTTACGCGGCAGCGTTGCCAGACGTGATGTGCCTTTCCGCACGCGATTCCGTGCTGCCGGTGGTGCCGATGTTCCACGTCAACGCCTGGGGCATTCCGTACTCGGCAGCGCTCACGGGTTGCAAGCTGGTGTTACCTGGCCCGGCGATGGACGGCAAATCGATCTATGAACTGATCGAGCAGGAAAAGGTGACTTACGCCGCCGGTGTACCCACCGTGTGGCAAATGTTGCTCAGCCACATGCGCGCGGGCGGCCTCAAGTTCAGCACCCTCAAACGCACCGTGATTGGCGGCTCGGCTTGCCCTCCCGCGATGATTTCCGCGTTCCAGGACGATTTCGGTGTGGAAGTGCTCCACGCCTGGGGCATGACGGAGATGAGCCCTCTGGGCACGCTGTGTACGCTCAAAAACAAGCAGCTCGACCTGCCCAAGAACGAGCAGATGAAGATTCTGCAAAAGCAGGGCCGGGCGATCTTTGGCGTCGACATGAAAATCGTTGACGGCGACGGCAAGGAGCTTCCGTGGGATGGCAAGACGTATGGCGATCTGCTGGTGCGGGGGCCCTGGATCATCGAGAGCTACTACAAAGGCGAGTGCCCGCTTATTACCGACGAGCAGGGCCGTGGCTGGTTCCCGACGGGCGACGTAGCCACCATTGATGAAAACGGCTTTATGCAGATCACTGACCGCAGCAAGGACGTGATCAAGTCAGGTGGCGAGTGGATCAGCTCCATCGATATTGAGAATATCGCCATGGCACATCCGGCGGTCGCCATGGCCGCCTGTATTGGCATGGCGCATCCGAAGTGGGACGAGCGTCCCATCGTCGCCATCACGCTGCAGCCAGGAGCTGCGGTCACGCGAGAAGAGCTGCTTGCGTTCTACGAAGGCAAGACTGCTAAATGGCAGATTCCGGATGACGTTGTTTTCGTCGACGCGATTCCGCTCGGCGCCACCGGAAAAATGCTCAAGACCCGGCTTCGCGAGCAGTTCAAAGACTATCGCCTGCCCAACCTCTGAAGGGATCACGAGTCCGTGGATTGATGCGCAAAGTCGCACGGGCGATAGACGATAGGGGCAATCCCTGTGCGCCTGCGGCGCACCAGGGGTTAGGCTGAAATGGTTCGTCAAAACACAAGGAGACAAAGCGTGAATTTTGCTATTAAAACCCTAGCTGCCAGCATCCTACTGGCAACCGCTGGAGGCGCATTTGCCCAAAAAGGCGAAACCGTCAAGATCGCGATGATCGAAGGCCTTTCGGGCCCATTTGCCAATGTCGGGCAGAACCAGCTCAAGAACTGGCAATATGTCGCTGCCAACATGACTGCGGCCGAGAACCCGGCAGGCGTCAAGTTCGTGATTGAAGGTTTCGACAGCAAGAGCTCGCCCCAGGAAGCACTGAGCTTGCTCAAGTCGGCCACCGACCAGGGCATCCGCTATGTCGCGCAGGGCAACGGATCGAACGTGGCGGTGCCGCTGTCGGACGCGGTGGGCAAGTTCAATGACCGCAACCCCGGCAAGGAGGTCATTTATTTGAACTACGCGGCGGTGGATCCGAGCTTGACCAACGAAAAGTGCAACTACTGGCATTTTCGCTTGGATGCAGATACCTCTATGAAGATGGAGGCGTTGACTTCATTCATGAAAGACCGGCCCGAGGTGAAGAAGGTGTACCTTCTGAACCAGAATTATTCACACGGCCAGCAGGTGGCTAAGTACTTCAAGGAAGGCTTGGCACGAAAGCGTCCAGATGCTGAAATCGTGGGCGAAGACCTCGTGCCGTTGGGGCAGGTGAAAGATTTTGCGCCTTACGTTGCCAAGATCAAGGCTTCGGGTGCTGACGCCATCGTCACCGGAAATTGGGGCACGGACATGACTCTGTTCATGAAAGCCATCGGCGACGCGGGATTGAAGGTGCCGGTCTATTCTTACTACGGTGGCGTCTCAGGCACACCGACCGCATTGGCAGGTATCCCCGGTATTGAGGTTTACCAGATCGCTTACAACCACTCAAACTACCCAGGGCGCATGGGTGAGCTGACGAGCAATTTCCAGAAGCAGTTCGGAGACGATTTCTACACTTTCGCAATTTACAACGGCCTGGTAGCGTTGAGCACTGCCATGGCCAAGGCCAAGTCGACGGACCCGGTGAAGGTGGCGGCGGCGCTCGAAGGTCTGAAGTTCCAGGGCTTCAATGGCGAATCGGAAATCCGCAAGTCTGACCACCAAATGCAGCAGGGACTGTGGATCTCCAAGTGGGAGAAAAACACTCCCAAGTACAACTACAACAACGAAAAAACAGGCTTCTCTTTCGTACCGGTCAAGTACCTGGAGTCATACATCGCCAGCACGCCGACCAGCTGCCAGATGAAGCGTCCTTCCTGAGCGCTCGCGCTTGAGGGTCAAACGCCGGCCAGCGATGCCAGTCGCTCCCGGCGTTTGTTTTGACGGGTACAGCGCCGAAAAAAGGAACGTTTCCACCATGGAATTTTTTGTCATTTCGTTGTTGAACGGACTGAGCTATGGCTTGCTCCTGTTCATGCTTAGCTCGGGGCTCACGCTGATCTTCAGCATGATGGGCGTGCTCAATTTTGCACATGCCAGCTTCTACATGGTGGGCGCCTATATTGCGTACACGCTGTCGGAGTCGATTGGCTTCTGGCCTGCGCTTTTTCTCGCGCCGCTTCTGGTAGGCGTGCTCGGAGCAGCTTTCGAGCGTTATTGCCTGCGACGAGTCCACAAATTCGGGCACGTGCCCGAGTTGCTCGTCACTTTCGGACTCTCCTATCTGCTCCTTGAATTGGTGCAGCTGATCTGGGGCCGCGCGGTGGTGCCATACGGTCTTCCCGAACAGCTGCAAGGTCCGCTCTTCACGGCGTTCGGCACGCAGTTTCCGAAATCGCGCTCGTTCATCATGCTGGTCGCGGTGTTGATGCTGGGCGCGGTCTGGCTCCTGCTCACGCGCACTCGGATCGGCCTTGTCATCCAGGCTGCGCTCACGCACCCCGACATGGTCGAGGCGCTCGGCCACAACGTGCCGCGTGTCTTCATGCTGGTATTTGGCGGTGGCGCTGCGTTGGCGGGCTTGGCGGGCGTAGTGGGCGGCAACACCTATGTCACTGATCCTGGTATGGCAGGTGCCGTGGGGCCGATCATTTTCGTGGTGGTGGTGGTCGGTGGTATGGGCTCGCTGGCCGGTGCATTTCTCGCTTCGCTCATCATCGGTGTGGTGCAAACCTTCGCGGTAGCGCTTGATCAGTCGCTTGGCAGTGCTCTCGGAGCGGTGGGCGTGATCGTTACCGACCAGACCTTCGGCGCGTCGCTGCTGAACCTGACGGTTTCGCAGGTGGCTCCCATCTTGCCGTACCTGTTCTTGGTGCTGATTCTGATTTTCCGGCCCAAGGGGCTGCTCGGAACGCGAGAAGGTTGAGCCATGACCGCAGCAACTGCTCAAAACCACTACCGCTTCAAACCTTTGAACCTCGGCAGAGGCCTGGTGTGGAGCCTTTTCGCCCTCGCGCTGATTTTCGCCCCCATCATTTTCAGGAGCGGCCTGGCGCTCACGATGCTCTCGCAGATGGGTTATCTCATCATCATTTGCCTGTCCTACAACATTCTGTTGGGGCAGGGCGGCATGCTCAGCTTCGGCCATGCCGTCTACACAGGCCTGGGCGGGGTCATGGCGGTTCATGCCATGAACCTTGCCACAGCGGGCACGATACCGGCTCCGCTGATCGTGGTGCCTCTGCTCGGGGGGCTCGCCGGTGCAGCGGCAGCCTTCACGCTGGGTTACGTCACCACCAAAAAGGCCGGCACAACGTTCGCGATGATCACACTGGGCATCGGCGAACTCGTAGCAGCGATGGCGCCCATGTTCCCCGGTGTGTTTGGCGGGGAAGGCGGCCTGACGACGAACCGGGTGTACGGCACGCCATTCCTCGGATTCACGTTTGGGCCTCAGATCCAGGTGTATTACTTGATCGCAGCGTACTGCTTTGTGTGCACCGTGTTGATGTTCGCCTTCACCCGCACGCCGCTGGGCCGCATGCTGAACGCCGTGCGTGACAACCCGGAGCGCGTTGAATTCATCGGATTCAACACGCAGCTGGTGCGTTGGTACTCGTATATCGTCTCCGGCTTTTTTGCAGGCATCGGGGGCGCGTTGGCGGCCGTTAACTTTGAGATCCTCAGTGCATCCGATGCATTGAGCGGCATCCGCTCAGGCGGATACCTGTTGTTCACCTTTCTGGGTGGCGCCACCTTCTTCTTCGGTCCGATCATCGGCGCCATGCTGCTAGTACTGGCATCGATACTGCTGTCGGAACTCACCAAGGCCTGGCTGTTGTATCTGGGCCTGGGGTTTCTGCTGATGGTGATGTATGCGCCCGGCGGTGTAGCAAGCCTCATCATGATGAATCTGCGCGTGGCGCGGTTTGGGAAATTCAGGCGGCTCTGGAACCATTACGCGGCGCTTATCGCAAGCGGCGCCATTGCCGTGATCGGCGTGGCGGCGCTGGTTGAAATGATTTATCACGTCCAGCTCAATTCCGCACGTGGTCCTATGGTTGAGTTCGTTGGCATGGAGCTGAACACCGTGAGCCCTGCACATTGGATTGGTGCTGCCATGGTGATGCTGGTGGGCCTTGGCTTGCTGGAGGCCGCCCGGCGCCGTTTCGCAGCGGTTTGGGGCAGGGCACAGGAAGAAATTGAGCTTGAGCTCAAGCGATTGGAGAACGTGGCATGACCTACGCCCTCGAACTCAAGGCGCTCTACAAAAGTTTCGGCAAGACCGAAATCATCCGTGGTATCGACCTGGCCGTGTCGGCGGGGGAGCGCATTGCCATCATCGGCCCCAACGGTGCCGGGAAGTCCACGCTGTTCAACCTCATCAGCGGACGCCTGGCACCGACCAGCGGTCAGGTGCTGCTGCATGGCACGCCGATCCAGGGCAAACAGCCCTTCGAGATCAACCGCATGGGTTTGTCACGCAGCTTTCAGATCACCAATGTATTTCCCAAGCTCAGCGTCTTCGAGAACCTGCGTTGCGGGATGCTGTGGAGCTTGGGCTATCGCTACACCTTGCTGCGCTTCCTGGGCAACCTGCACGACGCCAACGAGCAAACCGAAGCGTTGATGACGCGCATCGGCCTGCAACGCAAGCGCGACGTGCTGGCTGTCAACCTCACTTATGCCGAGCAGCGTGCACTTGAAATCGGAGTGACTATCGCGGGCGGTGCCTCAGTCATCTTGCTGGACGAACCGACCGCCGGCATGAGCACTTCGGAAACCACGCATTTCATTTCATTGATTCGCGATGTGACGGTGGACAAGACGCTCTTGACGGTCGAACACGACATGGGCGTGGTATTCGGCCTGGCGGACAAGATCGCGGTGGTGGTTTACGGTGAAGTCATTGCGTTCGACACGCCTTCGGCGGTGCGCGCGAGCGCGGCAGTGCAGGAAGCGTACC
Source organism: Burkholderiales bacterium (assembly GCA_038243365.1). GTDB lineage: Bacteria > Pseudomonadota > Gammaproteobacteria > Burkholderiales > Burkholderiaceae_C > Simplicispira. The sequence goes on from JBBSRE010000002.1 coordinate 19,261, forward strand.
TTGGCTCTTCGGTCGCCGACGCACAAGGCGCAGGACACTGACATGCTGAAACTTGAAAACGTTCACGCCTATTACGGCAAAAGTCACGTCCTGCACGGCGTCTCGTTCCAAATGGGCGCCGGCGAAATCGTTGCACTGCTCGGACGCAATGGTTCCGGCCGCTCCACCACCGCGAAGGCCATCATGGGACTGGTGCATGCCGAGGGTCTCATCGCCTGGAAAGAGCACTCTTTGCTGGGTAAAAAGGCTTACCAGATAGCACACCTCGGTGTGGGCTATGTGCCGGAAAACCGTGAAATCTTTCCGGACCTCACGGTGCACCAGAACCTGCTTTTGGGCCAGAAGGGCTCTGGCAAAGGCAGCCGCTGGGGCTTCGACGATATGTATGGGATGTTTCCGCGCCTCAAAGAGCGCCAGCACAACGACGCGGGTGTCCTGTCCGGCGGCGAGCAGCAAATGCTGACCCTGTGCCGCACACTGATGGGAGACCCGGACCTCATCATCATTGATGAGCCCACGGAAGGGCTGGCGCCAAAAATCGTCGAGCAAGTGGGCCTATTTCTGCAAACGCTCAAGAGCAAAGGCATTTCGGTGCTGCTGATCGAGCAGAAACTTACCATCGCCATGACGGTGTCGGACCGCGCCCTCGTGATGGGGCACGGTTGTATCGTCTTTGACGGAACGCCTGATTCGCTTCGCGCCAATGATGCTGTGCGCAAGGAATGGCTGGAGGTCTAGTGCACAGCTCTCATCAACCCGGTTTGTCCCGCCAGGGACAAGCTGGAGTGGCAAATCAACTCGATCGGTCTAGAATAAAAACGCACGATCGTTCTTTTTCTCATCTCTGCAAGGAACAACAACCATGAGCGCTCAATACCAGGTCCACGGCGACGTCGCCGTGATCACTTTGGCCAACCCGCCCGTCAACGGGCTAGGTCTGGCCACTCGCCAAGGCATCGTGGACGGTCTGAACCGCGCGCAGCAGGACGACGCAGTCAAATCCATTGTGGTGACGGGCGCGGGTGGGGCGTTCTCAGGCGGTGCCGACATCAAGGAGTTCGGCACCGACAAGTCGATGCAAGAACCCAATCTTCACTCGGTCATTTCTGCAGTCGAGGCCTCCGATAAGCCCGTTGTCGCTGCGATCCACTCCGTCTGCATGGGCGGTGGTCTGGAGCTCGCGCTCGGCTGCCATTACCGCATAGCAGCCCCCGGCTGCAGTGTGGCGCTGCCCGAAGTCAAACTTGGCCTTCTCCCTGGCGCCGGCGGGACGCAGCGCCTGCCGCGCGTACTGGGCGTGGAAGCGGCGCTCAACATGATCGTCAGTGGCGAAACCGTCAAGAGCGACATGATCGCGTCCATGCCCGGCCAGAAACTGTTCGACAAGATGGCCGAGTCCAACGAATCCCTGCCGCAAGAGGCACTGGCTTTTGCTCGTTCGGTGGCCGATACGCGCCCGCTGCCGCTGGTGCGCGATCTTCCTTGCAAGCACCCGCAAGGCGACGCGTACTTCCAGTTCGCGCGCAACATGGTGAAGGGTATGTCGAAGAACTACCCCGCGCCGCTCAAGTGCCTCGAGGCGGTAGAGGCCGCGACCAAACGCAAGTTTGCAGATGGCCTGATGGTAGAGCGCGAGCTGTTCCTGGGCTTGATGTGGACGCCAGAGTCGCGGGCGCTGCGCCACCTGTTTATGGCCGAGCGAGCCGCGTCCAAGATTCCTGATGTTCCATCAGACACTGCCAAACGTGAGATCAACAATGTGGGCGTGATCGGCGCCGGCACCATGGGCGGCGGTATCGCCATGAACTTCCTGAACGCCGGCATCCCCGTGAAGATGCTGGAGATGAAGCAGGAGGCGCTCGATCGCGGCTTGGCCACCATCCGCAAGAATTACGAAGCGCAGGTCAAGAAGGGCAAGCTAAAGCAGGACAAGTACGAGCAGCGCATGGGTCTGCTCAGTACGACGTTGGAATATGCCGACTTGAAGGATGTGGATCTGGTCATCGAGGCCGTATTCGAAGAAATCGGCGTCAAGGAAAAAGTTTTCAACCAACTCGACTCCGTCTGCAAGCAAGGCGCCATCCTGGCGTCCAACACCTCCACGCTCGATGTCGACAAGATTGCATCGTTCACCAAGCGCCCCCAGGATGTGGTGGGAATGCACTTCTTCAGCCCGGCCAACGTGATGAAGCTGCTGGAAGTCGTGCGCGGCAAGGAAACGGCCAAAGATGTGCTGGCCACCGTGATGGCGCTGGCCAAGAAAATCAAGAAAACGGCGGTGGTCTCCGGCGTGTGCGATGGCTTTATCGGCAACCGCATGATCGAGCGCTACAGCCAGCAAGCCGGCTTCTTGCTCGACGAAGGCGCAACGCCTCAGCAGGTGGACAAGGCGCTGGAGAAATTCGGCATGGCCATGGGGCCGTTCCGCATGGGCGATCTGGCGGGCAACGACATCGGCTGGGCGATTCGCAAGCGCCGTGCTCAGGAAACCCCTGACATGAAGTACAGCCGCACGGCAGACAAGCTCTGCGAGCTGGGACGTTTCGGCCAGAAGACCGGCGCGGGCTGGTACGACTACGCGCCTGGTAAGCGCGATGCGATTCCTAGCGATGTCGTCAACAAGATGATTGAAGACCACCGCAAGGAGCTCGGCATCACGCCGCGCAAGATTTCCGATGAAGAAATTGTCCATCGATTGGTTTACGCGTTGGTTAACGAAGGTGCTCAGATCCTTGACGATGGCATCGCCAGCAAGTCGGGTGACATCGACATGGTTTATCTCACCGGTTACGGCTTCCCGATCTACCGAGGTGGCCCGATGAACTACGCCAACGAGCAAGGCCTGTTCAACGTAGTGCAGGCCATGAACCGCTTTGCCAAGAACCCGCGTGATGATCAGGCCTTCTGGACGCCAGCGCCTCTCTTGGCCAAACTGGCCGCCGAAGGCAAGACCTTCAGCTGAAGCGCGGTTCGGTCGTCATGATCAGGAGACTATTGCTTGGGCTGCTGGCCTTGTTGCTGCTGCTTGTTGCGGCCGTGGCAGTCAACACCATGCGCAAAGGTTCACTGCAGCTCGATGTGCCTCCGCTCGCAGTGCTGCCGGTGGACGAAGAGGGCGCTGCCCGGCGTCTGGGGGAGGCCGTGCGCCTGCATACCATCTCGTCGCGCGATGATCCCCTGCTCAATGCCGATCAATTCCTGCAGCTGCATCAATTGCTGCAGGCGCGTTTCCCCAAGGCACACGCGGTGCTGAAGCGGGAAGTAGTGGGCGGGCTTAGCCTGCTCTACACATGGCCTGGGAGCAATCCGTCTCTTAACCCCATCATGCTGTTGGCGCACCAGGACGTGGTGCCAATCGCCCCCGGAACCGAGGGCGATTGGACCGTGCCACCGTTCAGCGGCGCGGTGCAGGACGGCTTCATCTGGGGCCGGGGTTCGTGGGACGACAAGGGCAACCTGCTGTCCCAGTTCGAAGCGGTTGAAATGCTGGCTGCCAGTGGCTTCCAGCCCGAACGCACGGTGTACCTGGCCTACGGCGCAGACGAAGAAGTCAGCGGCTTGCGCGGTGCAACCGCAATTGCCGCGTTGCTCAAAGAGCGCAAGGTGCATCTTGACTTTGTTCTCGACGAGGGCTTGCTGGTGCTCGACGGCATTCTTCCGGGCCTCTCCAAGCCGGCGGCGCTCATTGGCGTGGCCGAAAAAGGGTTTTTGTCAGTGGCTCTGACCGTGACCGCTACGGCGGGCCACTCGTCCATGCCGCCCCCGCAGGGCACCAGCGCCATCGGCATGATGAGTGCGGCGCTCAAGTCACTTGATGACTCCCAATTGCCTGCGGCCATCAAGGGCGTCGGTGGCGAGATGTTTGACACGCTGGCTCCTGAAATGAGCGGCTTCTCTCGCGTCGCACTCTCCAACTTGTGGCTCTTTGGCCCAGTGGTGCAGCGGCAGCTGGAGGGTGCGGCCAGCACCAACGCCATGCTGCGCACCACCACGGCGCTCACCATCGTCAACGCGGGCAACAAGGAAAACGTGCTGCCCGGCCGCGCCGATGCCACCGTGAACTTCCGCATCCTCCCGGGTGATACACGGGAACAAGTGCTGGACCATGTGCGCACCGAAGTCGACCATGCGGTGGGTGCGGGCAAGGTGACGCTTGAGGCCCTGCCGGGCGCTGTGGATGCATCCAAAGTGGCGCCCACCGATTCGTCACAGTACCGCTTGCTCAACACCACCATCCGTGAAGTGTTCCCTGAGTCGGTGGTCGCCCCTGGCCTGATGGTGGCTGCAACCGACTCGATCCACTACGGCGACATCAGCGACCATATTTTCAAGTTCTCGCCGGTCCGCGCCAACGCCGCGGATCTCAAACGTTTTCACGGCACCAACGAGCGCTTGTCCACCAGCAACTACGCAGAAGCCATCCGCTTCTACCACCGCCTCCTGAGCGAAGGTGCCAAGGCACCCGCTTTCTGATTGCACAACTCCTGAGGAATCACCATGACGTCTGCCGTTATTGTTTCGACCGCCCGCACCCCCTTGGCCAAGAGCTGGAAAGGTGCTTTCAACATGACCCATGGCGCCACCCTGGGCGGCCATGCGGTGCAGCACGCTGTTCAGCGCGCGGGCATCGACGGCGCAGATGTGGATGACGTCATCATGGGCTGCGCCAACCCTGAAGGCGCTACCGGCATGAACATCGGCCGCCAGATCGCGCTGATGGCGGGCTTGCCGGTCACCACGTCGGGCATGACGGTGAACCGTTTTTGCTCGTCCGGCCTGCAGACCATCGCGCTGGCCGCACAGCGCATCATTGCCGGCGAAGCCGAGGTGTTCGTGGCCGGCGGCGTGGAAAGCATCTCCTGCGTGCAGCAGGAAATGAACCTTCACATGATCCAGGATCTGGCGCTGGCCAAGAAGAAGCCCGAGATCTACTGGAGCATGCTGCAGACCGCCGAGCAGGTCGCCAAACGCTACAACATCTCGCGCGAAGCCATGGACGAATACGGCGCCGGCAGCCAGCAAAAAGCTGTGGCTGCGCAAGCCGAAGGCAGGTTCGACGATGAAATCGCTCCCATCGAAGTCACCATGGGCGTGGCCGACAAGGTGATGGGCCTGACCACCAAAAAGGTCACTGTCAGCAAGGACGAAGGCACGCGCGACGGCACTACGGTGGAGGGCATCCAGGGCCTGCGCTCGGCGTTGCCTGGCGGCCTGATCACTGCCGGCAATGCCAGCCAGTTCTCCGACGGCGCTGGTGCCTGCGTGGTGGTGAGTGAAGACTATGCGAGCCGGAAGAACCTCAAGCCACTGGGCCGGTTCCTCGGCTTCGCCGTTGCTGGGTGCGAGCCTGACGAAATGGGCATTGGCCCGGTCTTCGCCGTGCCGAAGGTGCTCAAGAAGTTGGGCCTGACGGTGCAGGACATTGACCTGTGGGAGTTGAACGAAGCCTTTGCCGTACAGGTGCTGTACTGCCGCGACAAGCTGGGCATCCCCGCGGACCGCCTGAACGTGGACGGTGGCGCCATTGCCCTTGGTCACCCTTACGGTGTGAGCGGCCAGCGCCTCACCGGCCACGCCCTCATTGAAGGCAAGCGCCGGGGCGCCAAGAAGGTCTGCGTGACGATGTGCATCGGCGGCGGTATGGGCGCTGCTGGCGTTTTTGAGGTGTTTTGAGCTGAGCATCCACGCCGCATTTATTGCAAACAAAAAAGGGCGGCTAGGCCGCCTTTTTTATGCCGATTTTTCCCATACCGTCATTAGCGTGTTGGACGGCAAGTGCTCGTCCACCAGCTTCTGGGCGGTCTCGATTCCGGCCACTGGAAGACCCTTGGGATCGAGCTTGCCAATTTGCACCAACACACTGGCTTGATCCCAGTAAATGTGTTCGTGGTACAGCTTATCGCCTCGGAATTTGACTATTGCGACCAGCGGAATCTCTACACGTCTACCGGTCGGCTCAACTCCCGGTAGCATCCAGTCGATCACGCAGGTGTGGGTGAAGCAAAACAGCACTTCATCCACTATTTGGGTAGCGCCAATCGTGCGTGAAATGGGGGTTAAGGTGGTGTCGGGCGGGTTGCTGTTCACAAAGTGGTGCTGGTAAAAGCGGCTTAACATTTTGTAACCTACGCCGCCAGTCATCGTAGGAATGTGATTCACATACGGCTCGGCCACCATGGTAGCCATGGTATCGGCCACGTTGCGAGTAG
>JBBSRE010000003.1:0-24136 GCA_038243365.1 Burkholderiales bacterium
CGCACCGCCTGCAGCAAGCCGGGCACGCCCAGTGTGGAGTCAGGCCGCAGCTCCAGCGGGTCGAGAAACTCATCGTCCAGACGCTTGACGATGCCGTGCACCGGACGCAAGCCGTCAAGCGTTTTGAGATACAGGTGCTGATCGCGCACCGTCAGGTCGCTGCCCTCGACCAAGGTCAGGCCCAGGTAACGCGCCAGGTAGGCGTGCTCGAAGTAGGTTTCGCTGTAGCGCCCTGGCGTCAGCAGGACGATATGGGGCGGGTTGCCGTAGGCGCAGCGCGCCTTCAGGTTGTCTACCAGCGCGGTGTACGTGGCGGCCAGCCGCTGCACGTTCATGGCCTCGAAGGCCTGCGGGAACTGGCGCGACACCGCCAGCCGGTTCTCCAATAGGTAGCCCAGGCCAGACGGTGCCTGCGTGCGCTGCGATACCACCCACCATTTGCCGTCCGGCCCGCGCGCCAGGTCGAACGCGGCAATGTGCAGCCAGGTGTCGCCGGGGGGGCGTACGCCGTGCATGGAACGCAGGTAGCCGGGGTGGCCCTGCACCAGCGCCGGAGGCAGCAGCCCCTGCTGCAGCAGCTGCTGAGGACCGTAGACGTCAGCCATCACGCGGTCCAGCACGCGAACGCGCTGCAACACGCCGGCTTCTATGCGTGACCAGTTGTCGGGCGAGACGATCAGCGGGAAAAGGTCCAGCGACCAAGGCCTCGGGGGTCCGCCGCTGTCGGAGTAGACGTTGTAGGTGACGCCGTTATCGCGTACCTGGCGCTCCAGCAGGGCGGCGCGTCGCGGCAGGTCGGCCAGGCCGTCGGCACCCAACTCATCGAAAAAGTGCTGCCAAGGCTCAGCCAGCGGCGGCAAGTCGTGCGCAGGGAGCTGGGCTGGTTCCACCGGCGCAGCCACCGGCTCGGCACAGATCGAAACTTCACGCAGTGGTGCAGGCGAGGGCGTGTTGCCCGGCGGGTCTGCTGGAGGCGGCAGCGGCCGCACCACGCCGCGCAGTTCGTCGTAGTGGCCAGCGCTGGCGCCCAAGGCCAAGCGGCCTGCCAATTCGGCAGGCGACTCGGGACCATCGGTGTCAAAAAGGCTGTCGTTCAAGCGAGGCAACCAGCGGTGAGTGGAAAAGGGCGGGGCCTACAAGGCTGCGCCGCGTTTTTTTCGCGGAATGCGAACTAGCTGCGAAGGTCCAGCGTGAACGGAAATTCGCGGCTGCCGCACAACTCGATGGTGGCCGGCGGCACGTCCATAGCCCCCGGAGTGTGGCCCATCTCTATGAAGCGTGAATGGCGCCGGCTTTCTGCTTCGTTGGCGTTGACCGGGAACGACGCGTAGCTCAAACCGCCCGGGTGCGAGACAAAATACTGGCAGCCGCCGAGCGAGCGTTTCATCCAGGTGTCGACCAGATCAAAGGTGAGCGGCGCGTGGGCCTCAATGGCCGGGTGCAGCGACGAAGGCGGGTTCCAGGCTTTGTAGCGCACGCCGGCGACAAACTCGCCCTTGACGCCGGTGGGCTGGAGCGGCAGAGCACGGCCATTGACCGTGACCACATGGCGGCTTTCGTTCAGGCCCGTGACGCGCACCTCGATGCGCTCCAGCGATGAATCGACGTAGCGCGCCGTGGCGCCCGAGCGGGTTTCTTCGCCCATGACGTGCCAGGGTTCCAGGGCGTTGCGCAGCTGCAGCTCGATGCCCATGGCCTGCATGTCGCCCATCAGCGGGAAGCGGAACTCCAGGTGCGGCGCAAACCAGTTGGCGTCAAACGCGAAACCGGCCTGGTTCATCTCGGCAATCACGTCGTCGAAATCCATCTTGACAAAGGTGGGTAGCAGAAAACGGTCGTGCAGCTCGGTGCCCCAGCGGGCGGCGGGTGCTTCGTACGGCGCTTCCCAGAAGCGTGCCACCAGGGCGCGTATCAGCAGCTGCTGGACGATGCTCATGCGGGCATGGGGCGGCATTTCGAATGCGCGCAGTTCAAGCAGGCCCAGGCGGCCGGTGCTCGAATCTGGCGAATAGAGCTTGTCGATGCAAAACTCGCTGCGGTGCGTGTTGCCGCTGATGTCGATCAGGATGTTGCGCAGCGTGCGGTCCACCAGCCACGGCGGCATGGCCTCGCCGTGCTTTTTGCGAGCCTCGTGGATCTGCTTGATCGCAATTTCCATCTCGTACAGCTGATCGTTGCGGGCTTCGTCCACCCGCGGCGCCTGGCTGCTTGGGCCGATGAACATGCCCGAGAACAGGTACGACAGCGATGGGTGGTTGTGCCAGTACAAGAGCAGGCTGGCGAGCAGCTCGGGCCGGCGTAGGAACGGGCTGTCTTCGGTGGTGGCGCCACCCATCACGATGTGGTTGCCGCCTCCCGTGCCGGTGTGGCGGCCATCGGTCATGAATTTTTCAGCCGACAGGTTGGTTTGCCAGGCCGCGTCGTACAAAAACTCCGTGTTAGCGACCAGTTCGCGCCAGCTGTTCACAGGGTGGATGTTGACCTCGATCACGCCCGGGTCTGGGGTGACGGACAGGGCCTTTAGCCGGGGGTCGCGCGGTGGCGGATAGCCCTCCATCACGATCTGCATTTTCAGGTCGCGCGCTGATGCTTCGACTGCCGTTACCAGGTCCAGGTAGTCTTCCAGCCGTTCCAGGGGCGGCATGAAAACGTACAGCACGCCAGAGGCTTTGCTGGCTTTGTCAGACACCGGACCGTTGGCCCGGCGCGGGTCGCGCACCTCGACGCACAGGCCGGTGCGCATCACGTCGCCTGCCGAGCTGCCGGGCTTGGGAGCGGCGTCAACTTGGTCGCTCGCGTCGCTTGCCGTGGCTTGATCGACACTGCCGGCGGGATAGCGTTCGCTCAGCGCTGTTGCTGCGGGCAGGTCTGAAACCGGCGCCGTCGGGTCGCGGTCAATCTGGTAAGGGTAGTCGGCTTTGCTGGCAAAAGGTTGCGAGTCGAGAGGCAGGCGAAAGCCCATCGGCGAATCGCCGGGGATCAGGTGCAGCCGGTCGTCGCGCAGAAACCAAGAGCCGCTTTTCCAGCCTGGCCCATCGGATGCGGGCAAGTCGGCGTCGGCATTGCCGGGCGCCAGCGGCAGCAGGTAGCCGATCACCGCGTCGAGCTTTTGTGAGAATACGCGGTGCAGGCGGGCACGCTCCAACTCATCGTCCAGCTTGGATGCAAACGGGTCGACGTTGACCGGCAGGCGCTTTTCGCGCCACAAGTAGTAGTACACGTCCTCGTAGCCGGCCATGATGTGATTGCCGCCCACGCCCAGCTTCCCAGCCAGCGTCTCGGTGAAGCGCCGCGCATCGTCGGCGGTGTAGTGGGTGGGGTGGCGTTCATCACAGAACAGCGCAGGATCTGCCCACAGCGGTTCGCCATCTGCGCGCCAGAAAATCGACAAGGCCCAGCGCGGCAGTTGCTCACCGGGGTACCACTTGCCCTGGCCAAAGTGCAGGAAACCGCCTTCGCCGTATTCCGCCTGCAGGCGGTGCACCAGTTCGGTGGAATATCCGCGCTTGGTTGGGCCCAGCGCGTCCAGATTCCATTCGGCGGCATCCCGGTCGGTGGTGGCCACAAAGGTGGGCTCGCCGCCCATGGTCAGGCGCACGTCGCCAGCCACCAGGCGCTCATCAACCGCATCCCCCAGTGCGAGCACCTTGGCCCATTCGTCTTCGGGATAGGGCAGGGTGACGCGCGGTGTTTCCATGAAACGCGAGATGGTCATCTCGTGCGCAAAGGTGACCTCGGCCGGGCCCACGCCGCCCTCGATGGGCGCGGCGCTGCCCGGAGACGGCGTGCAGGCGAGCGGGATGTGGCCCTCACCCGCCATCATTCCCGAGGTGGCATCCAGCCCGACCCAGCCCGCGCCCGGCAAAAAGACTTCGCACCAAGCGTGCAGGTCGGTGAAGTCCACTGTGGTGCCGCTCGGGCCGTCCAGCGCTTTCACGTCGGGGGTGAGCTGGATCAGGTAGCCTGAGACAAAACGGGCTGCCAGCCCCACGTTGCGCAGCAGTTGCACCAGCAGCCAGCCCGAATCGCGGCACGAGCCCGAGCCGCTGGTGAGCGTTTCTTCCGGCGTCTGTACGCCGGGCTCCATGCGGATCAGGTAGTTAACGTCTTGCTGCACCCGCTGGTTGATCTGCACCAGAAAATCGATGGTGCGCTTCTCGGACAGGTCGATGCCGGCGATGTAGTCCTTGAGCTTGGGCGTGAGCGGCGCGCAAGCCAGATACGGAGCCAGTTCCTCGGCTTGCGATTGGGTGTACTGGAAAGGGAAGTTTTCGGCTTGCGGCTCGAGGAAGAAGTCGAACGGGTTGTAGACCGTCATGTCCACGACCAGATCTACCGTGACCTTGAATTCGCGCGTCTTCTCAGGGAACACCAGCCGCGCCATGTAGTTGGCAAAGGGGTCCTGCTGCCAGTTGACGAAGTGATCAGCGGGTTCGACCTGCAGCGAGTAAGAAATGACCTTGCTGCGCGAATGCGGCGCTGGGCGCAGGCGCACGATTTGCGGCCCCAATTGAACGGGGCGGTCGTATTGGTAGTGGGTGACGTGGTGCAGGGCGGCGTGAATGGACATGAATCCTTCTTTGCGTGCCGCGACGGGCGGCGCGTGGCTTCCATACTAGCCGAGGCCCTTTTTGTGCGCTCGGCTCAGGGAATGAAGCCCGCCGCTGCTATACGACCTTACGTCCATCACCGGGCCAGCCGGCCATTCAGCGCCGCTGCCTGCAACGGCCAATCCTGGCCTTCAGGCGCTACGTCAGTCCTGCGCCTCCGCCAGCGTCGGGTAGTCGGTATACCCCTCGGCACCGCCGCCGTAAAAAGTGTCCTTGTCCGGTTTGTTGAGCGGGGCATCCTGGCGCATGCGGGTGACCAGATCGGGGTTCGCGAGATAAGAGCGGCCAAAAGCGATGGCATCTGCGCCGTGATGGAGAGCGTTTTCTGCGTCGGCCTTGTCGCGAAAGCCGTTGTTCACTATCCAGGCGCCGGTACCGCCGCCCTTGCGGAAAATGCTGCGCAGCGCGTCGTAGTCAAACGGACGGCCTTCCACCTCGCGTGGGCCCCCGGTGGCGCCGACGATGATGTGCACATAGGCCAAGCCCATGGGTGCCAATTGCGCCATCAGGTAGTCGAAGGTTTGCTGCGGGTTGGCATCAATGATGTCGTTCGCGGGGGTGACCGGCGAGAGGCGTATGCCGGTGCGGTCTGCACCGATTTCGTCAACGATGCCGCGCACCACTTCGAGCATCAAACGGGCACGGTTCTTCACGCTGCCGCCGTAATCGTCCTCGCGGTGGTTGGCGCCAGTTTTCAGGAACTGGTCGAGCAGGTAACCGTTGGCGCCATGGATTTCCACACCGTCAAAGCCACTGGCAATCGCTTGCCGCGCGGCGTGGCGGAAGTCCCGCACGATGCCGGGCAGCTCGGCGGCATCCAGCGCGCGCGGCTCCGAGGTGTCGACGTACTCAGGCTTGCCATCCTTGATCAGCACGGTCTTGGTCTTGGCGGCAATGGCAGACGGTGCCACCGGCTTGCCGTTATCTGGCTGCAGACTGACGTGTGAAATGCGACCTACATGCCACAGCTGCACGACGATGCGTCCGCCGGCCTTGTGCACTGAATCGGTTACGCGGCGCCACCCGTCAAGTTGCTCGGTGCTGTAGAGGCCGGGCACATCCGAATATCCCTGCGCTTGCGGCGTGATGGCGGTGGCTTCGGTCACGATCAGGCCGGCGCTGGCGCGTTGGGTGTAGTACTCGGCCATGAGCGCAGTAGGCACGGCGCCGGGCGCGCGGTTGCGGGTCAGGGGTGCCATGACGAAACGGTTGGCCAGATGCAGGGCTCCGGCGGAGATGGGGTCGAACAATGTGGTCATCGGTGCTTTCGAGGAGAAATGGAGATGAGAGAGAAGCGTGAAGATGCGAAGGGATCCTAGGGGGTGCAACTAAGCCGGAGGAAGGGCGTTGGATGCACCGCCTGGGACGTTGAGCGCCTGACGGGAAAAGCTTAGCGCTGGTGGGGGGTGGCAGCGTGCAGGAATCCGCCGCATCCTGCCGAATCAGGGTTTAGCCGCTGAAAGTTTTGAGGCCGAATATGCCTTCAGCGCTTGTCCTGATTGCGCTAAGTGCTATTAAAAATGGTGACATTTGCGCGACTAATCGCGGGTGGCGGGGCGCTGTGCGACGAGCAGCGCGGGCAAAGGCCTGCGTCACAATCAACGCCCATGTCCACCTCCCGCGTCCCTTCTGCAGCGCCCGAACCATCCAGCGTCCGATTGGCCGTGGCGCTGTCCATGGGTGCTGCGATCGCGCTCGGTATCACACGCTTTTCTTACGCGCTGCTGCTGCCCCCCATGCGCAGCGACCTGGGCTGGACCTACCTGCTGGCCGGTGGCATGAACACCGCCAACGCGGTGGGCTACCTGGCAGGCGCCTTGATCACCCCATGGCTGTTGCGCCGCCATGCGCCCGGCGGGATTCTGGTGTGGGGCGGCGTGGGCGCCACGGTGCTGATGGCGGCAGCAGGTTTTCTGCTGGACGCGCCAGCGCTCATGTTGCAGCGCCTGTTGGCTGGCTTGGTTAGTGCGGTGGTGTTCGTTGCTGGCGGGCTGATGGCGGCGCGTCTGGGGCTGCGCGAACCCAGGCGCAGCGGGTTGCTGCTGGGAATCTATTACGGCGGAACCGGTTGGGGCATCGCGGCGTCAGCCTTGCTGGTGCCGATGGTGCTGGAATGGGCTGGGCCGCCGCGCGCTTGGCCGCACCCTTGGGTGGGGGCCTGGTGGTTGCTGGCGATTCTTTCGGCGTTCGCCACGTGGGCGATGGCCTGGCCTGCGCGCGTGTTGCAACGGTTGGACAGTGCTGGGCCGTCTGTGATCGACGAGCCCCGGACGGGGTCAGCGGCGCCTGCAGCAAGCTCGCCAGTCGTGCCTGTCCGTGGTGTAGCCAGCCCGCGCGATGGTCTTCCGCTGCGCGCACTTTGGCCGGCGCTCGCGGGCTACACATTGTTTGGTGTCGGGTATATCGGCTACATGACGTTTGTGGTGGCGCTGCTGCAGGAACAGGGTCTGGGCACCGGCGCGATCACGGCCTTCTACACCTTGCTGGGCTTGGCCGTTGTGGCGTCGGCGCGTGTCTGGGCGGGGCTGCTGGAGCGCAGCCGGGGCGGTGGTGCGCTGGCGCTGCTCAATGGCCTGCTCGGGGTGGCTACGGTGTTGCCCGCGTTGACGTCGGCCTGGCCGATGGTGCTGCTGTCGGGTCTGCTGTTTGGCGGCGTGTTTCTGTCGCTGGTGGCATCGACCACGGCGTTGGTGCGCCACAACCTGCCGGAGTCGCAATGGGCCGGTGGTATCAGCGCTTTCACCATCGTGTTTGCGGCGGGGCAAATCATCGGCCCTACGGTGGTCGGCGCGATTGCCGATGCGGCGGGTGGTCTGGCGCGCGGGCTGGTGTTCTCAGCGTGCGCGCTGTGGCTGGGGGCGCTGCTGGCGTGGCGCCAGCGTCCTCTCTGACAGAGCGCTGCGGGCCCGACGGTCCAGAATGAATTGGCGCATGTGATGCGTCCGGGACGTTCTTACGCTTTCGTGAATGACTCCGTCGCGGTTTTTTTTAGCGGCCCGTGCGCACGCGCGTGCGGTGATGTTCGTCAGGCGACTTACATGGGCCTCATCAGGAGAACGTGCATGTCTCGGCTTCCGCTTTTGCTTCTTCCCGGCCTGACGTGTGATGAGCGGCTCTGGCATCACCAGGCCGCCGCGCTGGGGGCTGAGAGGCCCGTTACTTCGTTCGCGCTGCTTTCGGACGACTCGATGGCGGCGCTTGCCAGCACCGCGCTGGCCCGCATGCCAACCGGCCGATTTGCGATGGCGGGGCTCTCCATGGGCGGCTATCTGGCACTGGAAATCCTGCGTCAGGCGCCCGAGCGCATCGCCGGTCTGGCTTTGCTCGATACCAATGCGCGCGCCGATTCGCAGGAGGCGCGCGCCAACCGGCGCCAGCTGATCGCGCAGGCGAGTGACGATTACGCGGCCGCGGTCGAGCAACTGCTGCCGAAACTGCTGCACCCGGCTCATCTGGGCGACACCGAGCTGGTCAGCCTGCTGGCCGACATGGCGGCCGAGGTAGGGGTGGAGGGTTTCATCCGCCAGCAGACCGCGATCATGGGGCGGGCCGACAGCCTGCCACTGCTCAAGGAGATTGTCTGCCCGACACTTGTGCTGTGCGGCCGGCAAGATGAGCTGACGCCGCTTGCATTGCACCAAGAGATGCATGCTGGCATTCGTGGGTCTCGGCTGGTGGTGGTCGATCGCTGCGGTCATATGTCGGCGCTGGAACAGCCGAGCAGTGTCACCGAGGCACTCAGCGACTGGCTGGGTGCGGTGGAGGCTGCAAACTGAGGCGCGATAGCTCCGCTTCGCCCACTTCGCCCACTACTCCGATCATTCACCGTCGCCCGCGTTGCGCAGGCAACGTGCAGCCCCTTACCTGATCAGGCCTTCGGCTTTCATGGTGGCCACCACTGCAGGGCGAGCGGCGACGCGTTCACGGAATGCCCCCAGGTTCTTCAAATGCGAAATGTCGAAGCCCGCCGGCTTGGCCCAGCCGGACACGGTGAACAGGTAGGCGTCAGCCACGCTGAACTGCGAGCCGAGGAGATAGTCTTTTCCCGCCAACTGCTCATCGACGAACGCAAGACGCTTCATCAGCTTTTCTTTCGCGGCTGCTTTGAATTCATCGTTGGCAGCGCCCCCAAAAAAGGGAGAAAACCCTTTGTGCAGTTCGGTGCCAATCAGGTTAAGCCATTGCTGCAGCTGTGAGCGCTCGAACGTGCCGTTAGGGGGGGCCAGTTTCTTGTTGGGAGCCTGGTCTGCCAGGTACTGCACGATCGCGGGGCCTTCACTCAAGGTGCGGCCATCGTCCAGCACCAGAAAAGGCACGTATCCCAGTGGGTTGATGGTGTAGTAGTCGGTGCCGTCTTCCAGCTGGTGGGTCTTGGTCGGTGCCTTGATGGCTTCGAATTCGAGGCCAGCTTCATGCATCACGATGTGGGGCGACATGGAGCAGGCACCGGGGGAGTAATAGAGCTTCATAGATCCCTTGTTGGAGAGTGAACGGGTGGGGCGGTCACCAGAATAGGGTGCCGCCAGGCGTAGGCCGCCTTCGCGGCACAGTTGAAGGTCGATGCTATACGGTGCGCGTAAATCCTGCCGCCGCCGCGCTGGTGCGTCGACCCTCTATTTGTCGTAGCCGGGCGATTCGCGCTGCAGGCGCCGCAGGAGTGCCGGCCACGTAAAAGCGCCGCCCAGCCCCCCGGTCTGAACGCGCATGGCTTGCGCCACGCCAGCGACGATGCGCGGGTCGACCTGCACTAGCTCGCCGCCGGCTTGCGCATCGATCTGGATGCGGCAGGTATTCTCAAAGGTGTACATCGACAGGAAGGCGTCGGCAATGCTGCGGCCCACGGTGAGCAGGCCGTGGTTGCGCAGCATGAGGAAGTTGGCTTCACCCAAATCGGCCTGCAGACGCGGTTTTTCTTCGTCTCGAAACGCCACGCCTTCGTAGGCGTGATACGCCAGCGACGCCAGCACAAAGGTGCTCTGCTGGCTGATCGGCAGGATGCCGCCCTTCTGCGCGCTGACTGCCACCCCGGCGCGGGTGTGCGTGTGCAGCACGCACTGGGCATCGGGCCGTGCCTCGTGCACTGCGCTGTGAATGACGAAGCCAGCCGGGTTCACCGGGTGCGGTGATTCGCTCAGCTTGTTGCCTTGCATATCGACTTTGACCAGGCTGGAAGCCGTGATTTCGTCGAACATCAGCCCGTAGGGGTTGATCAGGAACTGGTGCGTATCGCCCGCCACGCTCTCAGGGAGCTTGGCGCTGATATGTGTGAAGACCAGGTCGCTCCAGCCATACAGCGCGGTGAGTCGGTAGCAGGCCGCCAGGTCGCAGCGCAGTTGCCATTCATCGGCGTGGACGCTGTGCTTGAGAGACGCGGTGTCGGGTTCGGCGAGGTCGGGCATGAATGCGCTCCAGA
The DNA here is from genome assembly GCA_038243365.1 of Burkholderiales bacterium. GTDB lineage: Bacteria > Pseudomonadota > Gammaproteobacteria > Burkholderiales > Burkholderiaceae_C > Simplicispira. The sequence goes on from JBBSRE010000003.1 coordinate 10,024, forward strand.
AAAGCGAGGCAGGAAAGTGCAAAGGGGCTCGGAATAGCCGCCGCGGCGATACCCGCGTTCACATGCACAAAGAATGCATACGACTCTATGCCTGTGCAGGTGCCGCGCGCTGCCATGCGCGCGACAGGGCGTGTCATGCAGGATCGCTGTGCAGTGCACCCAGCACGGCAGCCTCTGACTGTTTCCGAAGCGTCTTGAGCAAGGGCGGTTCAAACTGGCGGTGTACCGAGATGGCGTAAAAGTTCTCGTGCAGATCGGGCACTGCGGCGTATTCCACCAGGCGGCCAGTGCGCAGTTCGTCCTGCACCACCACCGGGGGAAGCAGGGCGATGCTGTCCGAGTCGCGCGCCAACAGCCGCATCAGCGCCATGTCGTCCACCTCAGCGCGCAGCTTGTAACGAATGCCGCGCTGCTCGCAAAACAAGTCGAACGCAGCGCGAATGTCGTTGTCCCGGCCCGGCAGCAGGAGGGGTACTTCGGCGATGTCCTGCGGAAAACGAAAAGGTTGGTCCGACGGTCTGGGACGGCCAATCAGGCTCACCGGCTGGCGCGCGACACGCTGGCATCGCCAAGGGTTGTCGTTGCTGGCGTGCACGCGCTGGTTCGACAAAATCAGATCCAGCGTGTGCACGCGCAGGCGGCCCAGCAGCTCAAGCAGGGCGCCTGACTGCAACACCAACTCCACGTCGTCCCTGGCCAGCAGCGGACGCAGGAAGTTCTCCTGAAAATTGCGCGACAGGGTAGCCACGGCGCCGATGCGCAGCACTTGGCGTTCTTCCCTACGTCCCTCACGCATCACCGCCATCAACTCGGTCCCGGCCGCAAAGATGGAATCCGCGTAGCCAAGTGCCATTTGTCCCGCTTCCGTGAGCTGCAGGCCCCGGCCTACGCGTGCAAAGAGAGCTTGACCCAACTGGTCTTCGAGTTGGCGGATCTGCGCAGAAAGGGCGGACTGCGAAACATGCAGACGGGTAGCAGCCCGCGTCAGGTTGCCCTCGCGCGCGACCGCCCAGAAGTAATGCAGATGGTGAAAATTGAGACGGGACATAGGCCGGCTGAGTCAGATGGCGCGAGATGAAACGTTCTTTTTAACAGGACGAAACGTAGCGAAAAATGAATTTTACAGATGGATCGGGTGGCGTCAAAGTCGGCGCATTCGGTTGTTCGGATCGACCTGCCTGATTTGGAGATGTCCCATGGCGCTTGCTGTTTCCCCTATTTCCACCCTGCCGCTTTGGCACGCCGCTTTGGTGCTGGCGCCTGCGCTGGCCTTTGGGGTGGCCGCCTTGTGCGTGGCACGCTGTTCAGGCACGGAGAGTGCGTGGCGCACAGCGCGTGGCACTGCTTTGGCGGGGATCGCGCTGGCATTGTTGGGCCTGTTGCTGGTTGCTGCGGGCTACGAAGGGGCCGGCTTCGGCCAGCGCGCCGATCCGCTCGGTGCGGTGGTGACGCTGCTGGTGGCGTTTGTGGGCTGGGTGATCGTGCGCTACTCCGAGCACTACCTGCACGGAGAGCCGCGCGAGCTGCATTACGTGCGGTGGCTCCTCGTCACGCTGGCCACGGTTTTCGTGGTGCTGGCGACCAACCATGTCCTCGTGCTGGCGCTGGCATGGATGGCGACGAGCCTGGCACTCCACCATTTGCTGGTGTTCTTTTCCGAGCGGCCTGCCGCAGTCATGGCGGCGCACAAGAAATTCATCGTGGCGCGGCTGGCAGACCTGTGCATGGCAGGCGTCGTGGCGCTGCTCTATGTGGCGTTTGGCACGCTCAACATGGACGAGTTGTTCGTAGCCGCGGCTGCGCAGCCACAGTGGCCTGTGTCGGCTCACGCGGCGGTGTTGCTGCTCGCAGTCGCCGCATTGCTCAAGTGCGCGCAGCTGCCATTCCATGGCTGGTTGATTCAGGTGATGGAGGCGCCAACACCCGTCTCAGCGCTGCTGCACGCGGGCATCGTGAACCTGGGTGGTTTTGTGCTGATCCGGTTCGCTCCGCTGGTGGCCCAGGCGCCCTCTGCGCAGGTACTGCTGGTGGTGGCAGGTGCATCGACAGCGGTCTTGGCAGCGCTGGTCATGACCACGCGGATCAGCGTGAAGGTGATGCTGGCATGGTCTACGTGTGCGCAGATGGGGTTCATGTTGATGCAATGCGGCTTGGGCGCGTGGGATGTAGCACTGCTGCACTTGCTCGCGCATTCGCTCTATAAAGCGCACGCCTTCTTGTCAGCCGGTGGCGTCGTGCAGCGCAATGCGGTGGCTAGGCTGGCAGGGGCGCAGACGCCCGCCGGCTGGGGCGCGACGCTCTTGGGCATGTCCGTGGGGGTGTTCATGGTGATGCTTGCGGGCAGCGCTTGGACGGCGCTAGTGCCCGGAGCGCTGGCGTCGCCCGCCCTGTGGGTCTTGGCGGGCATCGTCGCGCTGGCACTGGTCCCCTTGGTGAACGGGCAGGCCTTGGTGCGCGCTGGTTGGCGCTTGCCCGCACTCGCGCTGGGCGCGTTCGCAGTGGCGTTTACTTACTTTGGGCTGCATGTGCTGTCGTCCGCGTGGCTGCAGGTGCCAGAACGGGCGCCCATCACGGCCATGTGGGTCTTGGTGGCGGTGGCTTTTCTCGGGCTCTTCTTGCTGCAATCGCTGATCCACACCGCGCCGCGGTCTGCACTCGCGCAGCGGCTCTATCCCTGGTTTTATGGCGGCCTTTTTCTGGATGAAAAGTTCAGTGGCATCGCCATGCGCGCCTGGCCGCCCGTTCGTCCTACGGCACCACCTGTGTTGACCGCCGTGCCAGTGCGGACTCTTTCCGCCTCAATTTCTGGAGCAAGCGCATGAATGCAAAAACGACCTCTGGACAGCCTCCGAGCGACGCGCTGTCACGGCACATTGACTCCGCTTGCGCGCGGGTGGCCCCCACCTGGCCACTGGACCGGTTCATCGCCGTGAACCCGTACTGGGGCTGGCTCAGCCAACCGATCGAATCTGCCGCGGGGGCTTTGGGAACCTTGGCAGGATCGCGTTTGACTTTACCCCGCTCCTGGTTCCAGGCCGAATGGGCTGCGGGGCGCCTGTCGCCGGATGATTTGCGTCTCGCAGCCGACAGAGCAGTGGCGCCGACGCTCGATTGCGCGGGCAGCAGTGCGGACCCCGCCTCCCGCGCTGCGCAGGTGGAGTCTCTGGTGCAGGAAATGGAGCGAGCGGTCGCTCTGGGGGCGGCAGACTCCCCTGCGACGTGCCGCCTGTCGTTGATGACGGACTTGCGTGACGGGTTCGGATTTCCGCGGCCAGGCCTTTCGTGGAGCGAGCTGGTGACCCACCAGATCAGCCAGCACTGCGCTGCCTACTTTGACGAGCAGCAAGCGGCATGGGGCATGGACCCCGCTGAGGGCCTCTACGGCACGTGGCGGCGGCAGCTCGCACTGGACTATGGCCTGCCCTGGCAAAAGGGCCGTGCAGACCTGTCAGAACGGGTCGCCGACCTGCCTGCCTCGCCCCGCGAGTGCATCGGCTGGGCGCTGAGGCAGCTGGGTATTACGCAAGAGGGACAAGAGGCGTACTTGAGCGCCGTCATTTTCTCGGTGAGCGGTTGGGCCGCCTGGTGTGCCTACCTGCGCTGGCAGGCACGGCTGGGAACAACGGCCATGCCGGACGATGACCATATCGAGCAGCTTCTCGCCATTCGCTTGTCGTGGGAGGGCCTGCTGCACAATGACGCGCCTGCGGGCGCTGTGCCAGCTGGATGGGCTGCGCAGTGGTCTCACGCTGGCGCAGCTGCAGAAGGGCTTGTGACCGAGCAGCGCGTGGACTGGCTGTTGCAGCACGCGATCGAGATTGCCGACCAGCAGCGGGTGATTGGGGGGCTGACGCACGCTGGGCCGGCGGCTTGGGCGGACGCCGCTGTCGCACAGCCCATTGTGCAGGCCCTGTTTTGTATCGATGTACGTTCAGAAGTCTTTCGGCGCGCGCTGGAGGCGGCCGACGCGGGCGTGCAGACGCGCGGTTTCGCAGGCTTCTTCGGGCTGCCCATTGCGTATCAGCCCTTGGGCGGCGCGCTCTTGCGGCCTCAGCTGCCGGGTCTTCTGGCCCCAACCATGAGCGTGACAGAGTCCCTGGCGGATGGCGCAATGGCCCATAGCGGCGTCCCTTTGGCTCAGGCTTTGGCCAGCAGGCGCCAGAGCGCGCTGCGGTGGCGCGAGCGCTGGGCGTCGTTTAAAGCGGCTCCTTCGTCAGGGTTCAGCTTTGTGGAAAGCCTGGGCTTGCTGTACGGGGGGAAACTGCTGGGTAGCACGCTTGCTTCGGGCGCAGTGCCAGAGCGCTGGGAAGATGCCGGCCTGCCGGAGGGTGCTGCAGCGCAGTTGCGGCCTACGCTGCCATTGGCGGACCACGATGTCTCAGCCGCTGCGGCACTGGCGCACGGCATTCTGACCGCCATGGGCCTCGTGCGTGATTTCTCGCCGCTGGTGCTGCTTGCGGGCCACGGCAGCCAAAGTGCCAACAATCCGCATGCTTGCGGGCTCGACTGTGGTGCCTGCGGTGGCCAAAGCGGGGAGGTGAACGCGCGGGTGCTTGCAGATCTCGTCAACCGGCCAGCTGTGCGGGCGCAGCTCGCAGGGCTGGGGATCGCGGTTCCAGACAGCACGCATTTCTTGCCCGGCCTGCACAACACCACCACGGACGACTTGACGCTGTTCGATACCGAGGCGGCGCCTGAATCGCTGGCTGGTGCAGTGCAAGCGTTGAAGAGGGCGTTGGCGACAGCAGGCTCAGCGGCCCGCGCTGAACGGGCAGGGAGCTTGGGCTTGGGCAAGAAAGCGGACAACCCAGCTGCGCTTCACCAAGCACTGCGTGAGCGCGCAAATGATTGGTCCCAAGTGCGGCCGGAGTGGGGGCTGGCGGACAACGCGTCGTTCATCGTCGCCCCGCGCACGCGCACCCGCCATAGGCAGTTGGCTGGCCGGAGCTTCCTGCACGACTACGACCACCGGCTGGACCCTGACAGCAAGGTACTGACCTTGATCATGACGGCGCCGATGGTGGTGACGAACTGGATCAACCTGCAGTACCACGCTTCGACCGTGGACAACCAGCGCTACGGCAGCGGCAACAAGCTCCTGCACAACGTGGTGGGTGGGCAGCTGGGTGTGTTCGAGGGCAATGGCGGCGATCTGCGCATTGGCCTGCCGTTGCAGTCCCTGCACGATGGCGAACGCCTGCGGCATACGCCGCTTCGGCTCAGCGTTTACATCGAAGCGCCGCAGGCCGCCATACAGGGGGTTGTGCAAGCGCACGCGGTGGTGCATGACCTAGTCGTCAACGGTTGGCTCCACCTGTTTTCCATTGATCCCGCGTCAGGAACGGTGGCGCAATATTGGAAGGGAAACTGGACGAGCTCCGGCGGCGCGGACGGCGCGATGTGGGCGGATGCGCCTCGCCAACGTGCCGCTCATGCGATGGAAGTGGCGCCGGCGTCAGAGCGGGTTTAGGCAAGCCTTGCGCATGAAACAAAGCGCTTGTTGTGGAGGCTCAGCGTCGCGCGTTTTTAGATGGGTAGGGCGCGCTCGCATCCCAGCTGCGACAGAAGGCGTTCGAGCGCAGGCGTGAGCTGTTTGCCTCGTGGCAGTACGCAGAACGACTGTCTGGCAATAGCCGGCAGTGGCGTGAGGAGCTCCTGCAAGACACCATCACGCAGGAAGTCGTTTACCACCCAGCGCGAGAGGCACGCTACGCCCAGGCCGGCGGCTGCAGCGTGCTTGATGGCTTCCGAGCTGCCCATTTCGATGACGCGCCGGTAGGCGAGTACTTGCGGCAGTATGGCCCGGTCGCCCGTCTCGCGCGTGCCCGAACCGTGCTCGCGCAGCAGCCAGACGGCGTCTTGCAGCTGCGCCAGTGTGGTCGGTTCAGCGGGGTCCAGGCCATGTGCGCCGCCGGGGGCGGCTACCAGCACGAGTTCGTCTTTGACCCAAGGTCGCACAGAGAGCGCTGTGTGGTGCGGATTGCCCTCTACAAAGCCGATGTCGAGTGCAAAACTGGCTACGCGTGTACAGATTTCATCGGTGTTGCCAATGGACACCGAGGATTGCCACTGGGGTGACAGGCGCGGGCTGTCCCCCAGGAATTCGGCGAGAACGTCGGGAAGGACGTAGTTCCCGAGGGTCGTGCTTGCGCCGATGCGCAGCGACTGCAGTTGGGCGTCCGCGTTGCGCGCCATGCGCTCGATGTCGGCAGCGTCTTCCAGCATGCGCAGTGCTCTTGGTAGCAGTGCGCGCCCGTTGTCATTAAGAAGCAAGCGGCGGCCGCTGCGATCGAACAACTGGAGTGACAGGACGCGCTCCAGTTCGTTCACGGCGGCGCTGGTGGCCGACTGTGACAGCGCGAGCTCGGGCGCTGCTGCGGCCGTCGTTCCCACACGGGCGACGGCTGCGAACACCTGGAGTTGGCGGAGACTCAAGTGCAAAGCGTTCATGCCCGTAACCCCTACTCTACCAATTCGTTAAGTTGATTATAGAGAGATAGCCCGTTGGACCGGTCAATGCATAAGCTTCAAACTTCTGCTTATGTTGAACTCGACCTCTTCCAGCGATTCTGTTGCGGCTGCGGCTGCGGCTGCGACTGTTGCGCCCGCGCATGTTCCCTCGGGAGGGCCTTTCATGCGCTTGCTGCCCGGCCTTGCCTTGAGTGGTGCCGTCGCGATGGTTGCGGTGGTGCTGAGCCAGAACGCTTGGCTCGCCGCGCACGGCATGAGTGCGCTCACATTGGCCATCGTGCTCGGCATGCTCGTGGGGAATACAGTGTTTGCACGCATGGAGCCGACCTGTGCCGCCGGCGTGAATTTCTCAAAAGCGAAACTACTTCGCCTGGGCATCGTGCTGTATGGCCTTCGGCTGACGGTGCAGGACATCGGGGCGATTGGTCTCTCAGGCGTGGCAGTGGACGCAGTGGTGGTGGGCTCTACCTTTGCGCTGGCCTGCTGGCTCGGCATGCGGTGGTTGCGACTGGACCGGGAAACAGCCATGTTGATTGGCGCTGGCAGCTCAATCTGTGGCGCTGCCGCCGTGATGGCCGCCGCACCTGTGTTGCAGGCTAAAGCCGAGCAAGTCACCGTGGCGGTGGCGACGGTTGTGGTGTTTGGTACCACGGCCATGTTTCTTTATCCGGTCCTGCAAAGTTGGCCTGGCGCTGCTGCCTGGCTGCCTTCGGGTGATCGTGCGTTCGGTATCTATATCGGCTCCACGGTGCACGAGGTGGCGCAAGTAGTGGTCGCCGGCCAGGCCGTCAGCCAGATCACGGCGGAGGCAGCTGTGGTCACCAAGATGGTGCGAGTGATGATGCTGGCACCTGTGCTGCTGGCCTTGTCGTTTTGGGTCGCTGCGCGCAGTGGCTCCGAGGAGAGTGCAAAGCAGGGCGGCCATACGGAGCGCGGTCCGATCAGCATTCCATGGTTCGCTTTTGCTTTTATTGCCATGGTGTTTTTCAACTCGCTGGAATGGCTGCCCGCCGCTGTGGTGGGCGCGTTGGTGCAGCTGGACAACATAGTGCTTGCCATGGCCATGGCCGCGCTGGGCCTGACGACACATGCCGTGGCACTTAAGCGCGCCGGTTTAAGACCCTTGGCGTTGGCCAGCGTATTGTTTGTCTGGCTGGTGGTGGGCGGTGCGGCCATTAACTACGGTATTCCGTACCTGCTGGCATCATGGGCTAAACCATGAGCACACGCGAGTGAGCGAGTAAGCGAGTAAGTGGACTCTTTGCGCGTCACTTGCACGCGCTTCCTTACGCCAGCGGAGGCGTATGTTCCACGTGAAACAACGTTTCGAGGCAAAAGTGGGAAAATCCCTCTTTGCGTCGCACTATTGCTGCGCAGCGATTTGGAGCACTTGGCATGTTGTACCCGCAGGAATTTGATGTGATCGTCGTCGGTGGCGGCCACGCTGGGACGGAGGCCGCCTTGGCGGCTGCGCGCATGGGTGCGACCACGCTTCTGCTGACGCACAACATCGAAACTCTTGGTCAGATGAGCTGCAACCCATCGATCGGCGGCATCGGCAAGGGTCACCTTGTCAAAGAGGTGGATGCGCTCGGCGGCGCAATGGCACTGGCGACTGACGTGGCCGGCATCCAGTTCAGGATTCTCAATTCCAGCAAGGGCCCCGCAGTGCGCGCCACCCGAGCGCAGGCAGACCGGGTGCTGTACAAGGCCGCGATTCGCAGTGCCATCGAGAATCAACCCAAGCTCTGGCTTTTCCAGCAAGCGGTCGATGACCTCATGGTTGAGGGCGACCGGGTGGTGGGCGCCGTCACGCAAGTGGGGGTGAGATTCCGTGCGCGCACGGTGGTCCTGACCGCCGGGACGTTTCTAGATGGAAAGATCCACGTCGGGCTTAGCAACTATGCCGCGGGCAGGGCAGGTGATCCGCCCGCGCTGAGCCTCTCTGCAAGGCTCAAGGAACTACAGCTGCCCCAAGCGCGGTTGAAGACGGGCACACCACCGCGCATCGATGGCCGCAGCATTGACTTCTCCAAGTGCCAGGAGCAACCCGGTGACGGCATGCCGGGCGGGGTGAATGAGGGCTCGGTGCCGGTGTTTAGCTTCATGGCGCATGCCCTCGGCGGCGCAGCCATGCATCCTCGGCAAATGCCTTGCTGGGTAACGCACACCAACTTGCGCACCCACGAAATCATTCGCAGCGGCTTTGATCGCAGCCCCATGTTCACCGGCAAGATTGAGGGCGTTGGCCCGCGCTACTGCCCGAGCGTGGAGGACAAGGTCAACCGGTTCGCGGACAAGGACAGCCACCAGATTTTTCTTGAGCCCGAAGGCCTGACCACCCACGAGGTCTACCCCAACGGGATCAGTACCAGCCTGCCATTTGACATTCAGTTGGACCTGGTGCGCAGCATGGCTGGCCTGGAGAATGCGCACATTCTGCGCCCCGGGTACGCCATTGAATACGACTACTTTGACCCGCGCTCGCTGAAGAACAGCTTTGAGACGCGTCAAATTTCAGGGTTGTACTTTGCTGGCCAGATCAACGGAACGACCGGTTATGAGGAAGCTGCGGCCCAGGGCCTTTTCGCGGGCATCAACGCGGCGCTGGCGTGTCGAGGCGAGTCCGCATGGTTGCCGGGCCGGGATCAAGCTTATCTGGGTGTATTGGTGGATGACTTGGTCACGCAGGGGGTGACAGAGCCTTATCGCATGTTCACCAGTCGCGCCGAGTATCGGCTGCAGCTGCGGGAAGACAACGCTGACATGCGTCTCACCACTACAGGTCGTGCGATGGGCCTGGTGGATGATGCCCGATGGGATGCTTTCAGCCGCAAGCAAGACGCGGTTGCGCGTGAGACCGAGCGGCTCAAAAGCACTTGGGTCAATCCAAAGAACTTGCCGGCTAGCGAGTCCGAGCGCGTCTTGGGCAAGGCCATTGACCACGAATACAACCTGTTCGAGCTGCTCCGTCGGCCAGATGTGCGTTACCAGCCGCTCATGGAAATGGCCGGTGCGCGCTATGCAAGCCCTGATGTTTCACGTGAAACACTGGGCCCGCTGTGCGAATCCGTCGTCGAGCAAATCGAGATTTCAGCCAGCTACTCCGGCTACATCGAGCGTCAGAAGAGCGATGTCGAACGGGCGGCCCACTTCGAGCAGTTGAGGTTTCCCTCTGATATCGACTACCTCAAGGTGACGGCACTGAGCATAGAGGCACGACAGACCCTGGACCGCCAGCGGCCCGAGACCTTGGGTCAAGCATCACGCATTCCAGGCATCACACCCGCCAGCATGTCGCTTCTGCTGGTTCATTTGAAGAAAAACGGCTTGAAGGAGTTTTCCCGGTCGGCTGTAGCCTCGGCGGTGTGATGCATTCACAGCCAAGCTCTGCGATGGGGCAAGACGGCTATCGCAACGTATTGGAGCAGGGCGCCCGTGAACTGGGCCTGACGCTGAGCGACGTGCAACTGGGCCAGTTGCTTGCTTTTCTGAGTCTGCTTCAAAAGTGGAACAAGGTTTACAACCTCACCTCGGTACGCGACCCGGAAGCCATGCTCGCCCTGCACCTGCTTGACAGCATGGCCGCAGTCGTGCCGCTGCAACGCCATCTCGCGCATGTGAGCGAGCCCAGCGGTCGTGAGCTGCGCTTGCTGGATGTTGGTTCGGGCGGGGGTTTGCCGGGCGTGATCTTTGCCATCTGCATTCCTGAGCTTAAGGTGCACTGCGTTGATGCGGTGGGCAAGAAAACTGCGTTTGTGCAGCAGGTTGCGGTGAATCTCGCGCTTAAGAATTTGAATGGAATCCACGCCCGAGTGGAGGCGCTGAAGGGCTCTTATGACGTGGTCAGTAGCCGCGCTTTCGCTTCGCTTGCCGACTTCACCGAATGGTCCGGCGATGCCTTGGTCGCCAATGGCGTGTGGCTAGCGATGAAGGGCCAGCAGCCGCACGATGAGATCGCCGCGCTCCCGGACTGCCTTGAAGTGTTTCACGTGGAACAGTTGACTGTTCCAGGTTTGACTGCCGAACGCTGCATCGTGTGGATGCGCCGCGATGAGGACGCCGCGGTCTCCCTCGGCGCCGAGTCCGTCACGTAAACTCGCTCTTCGTTCCAACTGTGGGAAAGCCATGATCAGCGTCGTCCATTCAAGCCTCGGCACAGCACTTTCGGGCGGAGCGCACTGATGGCGCATATTTTTTGTATCGCCAACCAGAAGGGGGGCGTGGGAAAAACCACTACTTCGGTCAACCTCGCGGCCGGCTTGGCCCGAGTCGGTCAGCGGGTGCTGCTGGTCGACCTGGACCCGCAAGGCAACGCCACCATGGGTTCCGGGGTGGATAAGCGCAAGCTCCCATCGACCGTTTACGACGTGCTGCTGGAATCGGCTTCCATCCCCGAGGCCGCTGTGCTGGCAGAAAAATGCGGCTATTGGGTGCTGGGTGCCAACCGCGAATTAGCGGGAGCGGAGGTTGAGCTGGTGGAATTGGAGCGGCGTGAAAAACGGCTCAAAACAGCGCTCGCGGAAGTGGCGGGCGACTACGATTTCGTGCTGATTGACTGCCCGCCATCTCTCTCACTGCTCACCTTGAACGGCCTGTGCAGCGCGCACGGCGTCATCGTCCCGATGCAGTGTGAATATTTCGCGCTTGAAGGTTTGACCGACCTGGTCAACACCATCAAGCAAGTGCACGCCAACCTCAACCCTGATCTTCAGATCATCGGCCTGCTGCGCGTCATGTTTGACCCGCGCATTACTTTGCAAAGCCAGGTCAGCGAACAGCTTCGCGAGCATTTCGGCGACAAGGTGTTCAATACCGTGATTCCTCGCAACGTGCGCTTGGCCGAAGCGCCCAGCTACGGCCTGCCGGGGGTCGTGTTCGACCCCGCTGCCAAGGGCAGCGTGGCGTTTGTCGAGTTTGCGCGCGAGATGGTGGAGCGGGTGCAGCGTCTCGCACCCGTCGCACCACTCAAGTCTCCAAAAGTCGTAGCCAAATCGGCCTCTAGCGCTTGATGAGTAAGCGCAAGCAGCTATGAATTCAGGAGTGTTGTGAGCCCGGTTCAGGTGTTGACGTTGCCCGGCTGGCAAGGCTCGGGCGTCGGCCATTGGCAGACGCTTTGGGAAGCTGCGCATGGCTATGAGCGCGTAGAGCAGCACGACTGGATGCGCCCGCTCCGCGGTGATTGGAGCGCGCGTCTGGATGAGGTCGTGACAGACGCTAAGGGCCCCGTGGTCCTGGCTGCGCACAGCTTGGGCTGCATCCTCACCGCATGGTGGGCCGCGCATTCGCACCACACCGGCAAGGTGCGCGGCGCGCTGCTGGTGGCCCCCGGCGATGTGGCCCAGTGGGATGTGGCGGCCCAGATTCCTGGCTGGCTCCCTATTTCCGAAAAGCCGCTTCCGTTCCCTGCTTTTTTGGTGGCGAGCCGCGACGATCCCTACTGTACTTTTGCGCGAGCACAGACGCTTGCCGACCAATGGGGCGCGCGACTTGTTGACGCTGGCGAAGTCGGGCACCTGAATGCAGAGTCCAACCTGGGCGATTGGCCTGCTGGTCACGCGCTGCTGCAATCCTTGATGAAAGAGAACACCTGATGGTCACCAAGAAACCCAAAGGCCTTGGCCGCGGACTCGAAGCTTTGCTAGGCCCCAAAGTAGCAGAGCGTGTCAGCGCCGAGCCGGTGGATGGCGCGCCCAGCAGCCTGCCGCTGACGTCGCTGGTTCCAGGTGCCTACCAACCGCGCACACGCATGGACGAAGGCGCCTTGTATGAGCTGGCCGAATCCATCAAGGTGCAGGGCATCATGCAGCCGGTTCTGGTGCGCAAGCTTGCCACTGGAGAGAACGCAGGCCAGTACGAAATCATCGCTGGCGAGCGGCGCTTTCGGGCGGCCAAACTGGCCGGGCTGACCAGCATTCCCGTGCTGGTGCGAGACGTGCCGGATGAATCCGCCGCTGCCATGGCGCTCATTGAAAACATTCAGCGTGAAGATCTGAATCCGCTGGAAGAGGCCCAAGGCCTGGCAAGGCTGGTCAAGGAGTTCGGCCTCACCCACGAGCAGGCGGCGCAGGCGGTCGGGCGCTCGCGCTCGGCGGCGTCCAACCTGCTGCGTTTGCTCAATTTGGCAGATCCCGTCCAGACCATGCTCATGGCCGGCGACATTGACATGGGCCACGCCCGCGCGCTGCTGTCGCTGGACCGCGCGACGCAGATCACTGCTGGCAACCAGATTGCCGCGCGCAAGCTGTCGGTGCGAGAGGCCGAATCGCTGGTGCGGCGCATCAGCGCAGACTTCAATCTGGTGCCGCAAAAGCCCAAGAAGGAAAAGTCGCGCGACATGAAGCGGGTGGAAGAAGAACTGTCTGACCTGCTCATGGCCGAGGTTGAGGTGCGGGTGAAGAAACGCGTCAAGCGCGGGGGCCGCACCGAAGAGATGGGAGAGCTGTCGATTGCGTTCGGCTCGCTGGAGGCGCTCAACGGGTTGATAGATCGCCTGCGCGGGCGCTGAAACAGCGCAGCGCAAAAATCTATCGGAATTTGATGCCTGCGTCGTGACGCCACGCCGACTTCCCCGTCTGCCGTGGCCTCTGCCAGCGCTGCTGGTGTGGGCGTTGGCTTGGGGTGTGTATTTGTCTGCCTCGCGCGCCATGCCGACCGGCTGGGCGCTGGGCTTGGCATGTGCGTTGCCGGTCGCGCTCAGCCCGTTGGCCCACGGCGGCTGGCGGCGCATGCTGGTGGCCGCCGGCTTCCCCTTGGCGTTGGCCGTTTCCGGCGCCGCTGGCGTACCCGCATGGTGGTGGTTGGCGCCACTGGCGTTGCTGCTGCTGGTCTACCCCCTCGGTGCATGGCGCGATGCGCCCGTTTTCCCAACGCCGCGCGGCGCTCTCGCACAGCTGGCCGTCCATGTGCCACTCGCGCCCGCTGCGCGGGTGATGGATGCCGGCTGTGGGCTGGGCGACGGCTTGCTGGCGCTGCGGCAAACGTACCCGCACGTTCAGTTGGTCGGGCTCGAGCGAAGTCGGCTTCTGGCGCTTGTGTGCGCGCTGCGTTGCCGCTGGGCGCAAGTTCAGAACGGCGATATCTGGCAAGCATCCTGGCGCGAGTACCAGCTTGTCTACCTCTTCCAACGGCCAGAGAGCATGACGCGTGCTGCCACCAAAGCCGCCGCCGAGATGGCGCCAGGCAGTTGGCTGGTGAGCCTGGAATTTCCCGTGCCGGGCGCCACGCCCTATGCGCACTGGCCTGTATCTGACGACCGCGAGGTGTGGGTGTACCGCATCACGCCTGTTCGGCGCTGAATGTGACAAAGTGCAAAGCCGTTAAGGAACTGCGCATGAATCAGGGGTGCGGCGCTATCATCTTTCGCCGCTAGACGCGACATCCGCGTCAGGTGCCTGCTCTCAGGCAGGCTCGCTTCAGGCGCCGACTCCGCGTGCCGCTTTATCCATCCAAGAGAGGAAACCCATGTTCAAGAAGACCCTGCCGTTGCTGGCAGTCGCGTGTGCTGCCGTAGTGCTGACCGGTTGTGAGACCACCAACATGCGCATGGGCAGTGCCGAGTCCAAGACGGTCGCCACCGGCGCCGCGGGTGGAGCCAGCGCCGCAAACGAGAGCACACAGCTGGAAAAATGCTCGGCGCCTC
>JBBSRE010000004.1:0-22628 GCA_038243365.1 Burkholderiales bacterium
TCGCGGTGGCTGGCTGAAATCGGCCGACAACGCGTTCGAGGCCCGCGGCAAAACGTTAGGAATCGTGGGTTACGGATCGATTGGCTCGCAGCTGTCGGTGCTGGCCGAGTCGCTCGGCATGCACGTGATTTTCCATGACGCAATTGCCAAGTTGCCGCTCGGAAACGCCAGGCAAGTCCCCAGCTTGCAAGAGCTTTTGTCCCAGAGCGACGTGGTCAGCCTGCACGTGCCCGAGCTGGCCTCTACCCAATGGATGATGGGCTCCGAGCAGATTGCCGCCATGAAGCCGGGAGCCATCCTCATTAACGCGGCACGGGGCACAGTGGTGGAGATAGAGCCGCTGGCCGAGGCACTGCGCGCGGGTCGCTTGGCGGGCGCGGCAATCGACGTCTTCCCGATAGAGCCACGCAGCAACAAAGACGAGTTTCAAAGCCCGCTGCGGGGGTTGGACAACGTCATCCTCACGCCTCACATTGGCGGCTCCACCATGGAGGCGCAGGCGAATATTGGCATCGAGGTGGCGGAAAAGCTGGTGCGCTACAGCGATAACGGCACCTCCATTACCTCGGTGAACTTCCCTGAAGTCGCGTTGCCTGCGCAGAAGGGCACGCACCGCATCCTGCACGTACACCGCAATGTGCCGGGCGTGATGTCGCAAATCAACCAAGTATTTGCCGACAACCACATCAACGTCGCCGCTCAGTACCTGCAGACCAACGAAGCCATTGGCTACGTAGTGATTGACGTGGACGCGGGTTCTTCAGAGCTGGCGGTGCAAAAGCTGCAACAGGTGCAGAACACATTGCGGTGCCGGGTACTGTTCTAGTCACAGCAAGCAGGCAGGCCGCAGATGTGACCAGGCCAACTTGCTCAAGCGGCGCGTCTCTGAGACAATCAATTACCTTAAAGACGCTTTTTTACTAAATTTGCGGAGCTTCGCTCAGTCGGTGTTCGCTCGGTAAATCGCCGTTCCCATCGGCGCATTTGCCCACTACAAGTTCACCGCAAGTGTTTTTTCTCTGCAAACCGCTACTGATGCCCAAACGAAGCGCCCCCTTGCTGTGGCGGATGGCATGTGCTGGCAGCGCAGCGATGTTGCTCATGGCCTCCACTGCAAACGCTGCTGTGAGTGGCGCAGCCGAGTACGACGTGTTGATCCGCCAAGCGCAGGCCGGCAACACCGCTCCAGTTCTGGACTATCTGCGCCAGACCGACATATCCGGCGCGTCAGCGGAGCGCTATGTAAACGACTGGATTGCGGTGGCCAGCTGGGCTGGGCGCAGCGAGGAAGTGGCGGGCGTCTATGCGCGCTGGTCTCCTGAGATGAAACTCTCGGCGTCGGCCAACGCCATTGCAGCGCGAGCGCTGCGCAATTTGCGCCGATGGGACGCAGCCCTGGATGCTTACCGCCGCGCTGTACTGATCGAGCCGGCATCGGCAGCGTATCGTATTGGTCTGATTCATGTGTTGGCAGATTCCGGGCGCGACGGCGAAGCACTGGGTGCTGCGCAGCTTTTGCTGGCGGCCGACCCTCACGATCCCAAGCGCATGCTGGCACTGGCCTATGTGCATACGGCAGCAAAGCGATATTTTGAAGCGTTGGAGGTGGTGACCCGCGCCCGCGACAAGTGGCCTGAGCACAACCAGGTCGCAAGTGCCTATATGGACGCCCTTCAATCGGCAGGGCTTCCCTATCAGGCACTCGCCCTAGCCAAGCACGCTCCAGGAGCTCTGTCCGCGGTGCAGTTGCGTCGCCTCAGGGGTGACGCGGGCGCCGAGCTGGTTCGCCTCGCGTTTCGGCCCACTACCACGGAGGCAGAGCGCTTCAAGGCCGCCGATGCAGCACTGGCGGTCTATCAAGTGCTCCTGACAGAGTGGTCCGGTTCGACCGATGCTTCTGTGCTTCAACAGGTCGAACGGGTGCGGATCGATCGCCTGGGGGCGCTTACAGCCCGAGGGCGTATGCAGGAAGCCGTCGCCGAGTATGAGTCACTGACAGCGGCAAATGTGGTGGTGCCAGACTATGCGCTGCGCTGGATGGCGGGTGCCTACCTGTACATACGGCAGCCAGCCGTCGCCCGAGGGATGTATGCGCAGGTGTTGTCGCGCGACACCCCGGGCACTGCGCCTGCGGCAGATGACGCTTCGGGGCTTTTTTATGCGCTTGCCGAAGACGGAGAAAAAGGAAAAGCGGCGCAACTCGCCGATCAAACCGCCGCCGATTTGGCTCCGACGAATCGTGTTCTCGGGTCCCCCTCGCGCGTGCCGAGCGATCTGTGGGCGAGCGCTCAGGAGCAGGCGGCTCAGGGTCAAAGTTTTGCCGATGCCACGCCAGAGGCGCAGAAACGACTGGAAGCTCTGCTGGCGCTCGCGCCGGGCAATTCCAGCCTGCACACCGCGCTGGGCAGTGTCTACCGCGCTCGCTCGTGGCCACGCCGTGCCGAACTGGAGCTCAAGCTGACCGAATCGCTGTCGCCGCGTTCGCTCGGCCTAGAGCTGCAGCAAGGCTTTAACGCGCTCGACCTGAGGGAGTGGGAGCACGCAGAGCTGTTGTCATCGGACACGTTGGCGCGATATCCCGAAAACCTGCAGGCGCAGCGGCTTGCCCGTCTGGTTGAGGTGCAAAACAAGGCTGAGTTGCGTGTCTCCGGTTACCGAGGCTTGTCTTCCAATAGCCCGGTGACGGGTAACGCAGATCGCGGCGTCGACACCGTGCTCTACAGCGCACCGATTCAGCGGAATTGGCGAATTTTTGGTGGTGCCGGCTGGGCAGAAGGAGACTTCCCTGAGGGACGTGGTCACCACCGCACTTTGCGGGCTGGCGCCGACTGGCGCGCGCGCGACAACCGGGTAGAGGCCGAGGTATCGAGCCACAATTTCGGCTATGGCGATCGGCTTGGTGTGCGCTTGGAAGCCGTACACGATTTCAGCGACTACTGGCAAATGGGTGGCGCGCTAGAAAAAATCTCCCGCGACACGCCGCTTCGCGCGCTGCGCGGCAACGTGACTGCCGACAGCGTCACCCTCTCTGCGCGCTGGCGGGCTAGCGACCGCCGGGAATGGGCGCTGTCTGTCGAGCCGATGCGGTTTTCCGATGGCAACAGTCGCTTGTCAGCGACGCTGCTGGGCAAAGAGCGCATCTATACAACACCCCGCGTGTTTGCAGATTTTGCGTTGGAGACAGCTGCCACGCGGGGAGAGCGGCAAGACGTTGCTTACTACAACCCATCCGCAGCGTTCACCGTGGTGCCGCGTATCGATCTGTCTCATCTGATCTATCAGCACTACGAGAACGAATGGCGGCAGCAGTTGCAACTGGGGGCCGGCCTCTACCGTCAGCGCGGCTTTGGCAGCGGTCCGATTTACTTCATTGGCTACAGCCAGCGCGTGCGTCTCAATGACGTCTTTGAGGCGGGCTTGGGTGTCTCGGTCACCAGGCGACCTTATGACGGTGTTCGGGAACGGATTGTTCGCGGAACCTTTGATATTTCGATGCGGTTCTGAACATGCGTTTCTCATTTTCGACAGAGCCTCACTCTTGGTGCGCCCGCTTTCTTCAGGCGAAGGCGGCCGTGCGGCTCACATTTGCGGCCCTGCTCCTTACGGCACTGCACAGCGCTTTTGCCGGTGACCCGGCTGTGCGCTTTGTCGCGCCGCAGGACAGGCCGGTTGCGCGCGCTGAAGAGGCGTGGCCCGCGAACGGTTTCGTCACGATCTCCTACCACGACGTGCAGGACGATGAAGCGGACCAGCGTTATCTGTCGGTGCGCACAGCCAATTTGGTCGCGCAGTTCGCGTGGCTGCGTGAAAACGACTACCACCCGGTCAGCGTGGATAGCATTCTTGCGGCGCAAGCGGGCGGCAAGCCCTTGCCTCAGCGCGCGGTGCTGTTGACATTCGACGATGGCTACTCCAGCTTCTACGACCGGGTGTTTCCCCTTTTGAAGGCTACCGGGTGGCCGGCGCTGCTCGCACCGGTCGGCCGCTGGATCGATACCCCGGCAAACCAGCAGGTTGATTTTGGCGGCCTCATGAGCCCACGCGAGCAGTTCCTGACGTGGGACCAGATCCGGGAAATGTCGGCTTCCGGTTTGGTGGAAGTGGGAGCGCACACCGACGACTTGCACTATGGAGTCCTGGCCAACCCCGACGGGAACACCCAGCCCGCTGCCGCGTCCCGCCTGTACCAGCCAGCAGACGGGTCTTACGAGAACGACGCGCAATTCAACGCCCGGCTGGAGCGCGATGTGCAGGCCATCACACGCAAAGTCCGCGAAGTGACGGGCCGCGCGCCGCGGGTATGGGTCTGGCCCTATGGCGCCGCCAGTGGGTCAGCGCTGCAAATCATCAAGGAGCATGGCTATCAGATGGCGATGACGCTGGAAGATGGTCTTGGCAATACATCCAGGCTGCTGAACACTCCGCGCATTCTGGTATCGAACGACCCCGACGTTTCCCGCTTTGCCAATGCTGTGATTGCGGCGCGCGAGAAGCCGGTCATACGCGCAGCCCATGTGGATCTGGACTATGTCTACGATCCAGACCCCGCGCAGCAAGCCCGCAATTTTGACGTCGTGATCCAGCGTATCCGTGACATGCGCATCAACACAGTGTTTCTGCAGGCGTTTGCAGATCCCAAGGGCGACGGACTCGTGCGCTCGCTTTACTTTCCAAATCGGCACCTCCCTATGCGGGCTGATTTGTTCAACCGTGCTGCCTGGCAGCTCAGAACACGGGCGCAAGTCGCGGTGTACGCCTGGATGCCGGTGCTCGCGTTCGATCTCGATGCAAATCACGAGCGTGTGCAAAGCGCCATGACGGTTTCGGGTCAGCGTGCGCCTGGTCGTACGCAGTACCCGCGTCTATCCCCGTTTGATGCGGCGGCGCGTGCGCAGATCACCGAGATTTACGGCGACCTCGCCCGGCACGCGGTCTTCGACGGCGTGCTGTTCCACGACGACGCGGTTTTGTCCGATTTTGAAGACGCGAGCCCCGCCGCTTTGATGGCTTACCGCGAAAGCGGGCTCGACGCGGACTTGGCCCAGCTGCGCGCCGATCCTGCTCTGTCGGCCCGATGGGCGAAGCTCAAAAGCCGGAACCTCACCGACTTCACGCTTGATCTGGCCCGACATGTCAAAGCCATACGCGGCCCTCAGGTCAAGACCGCCCGCAACATGTTTGCGCTGCCTGTTCTCGACCCTGCGTCGGAAGCTTGGTTCTCCCAGAACTTCGACGAGTTTCTTGCGGCGTATGACTGGGTTGTGCCCATGGTGATGCCTTTGATGGAGAACGTGCCCGACGCGCAGATTGGCAGCTGGCTCGACGAGATCGTGGATGCAGTTGCCAAGCGGCCTGGCGCCATCGATAGAACTGTCTTTGAAGTCCAAGCGGTGGATTGGCGAGGCGCGAGTGCCACTCCCGTTCCGGACGCGCGACTTGCAGCGTGGCTGCGCCGTCTTCAGATACGCGGAGCACGCAGTCTGGCGTATTACCCCGACAACTTCGCTACCGGCCACCCCGATGTGAAGAACATCCGCGCGGCCCTCTCCAACTACTGGTTTCCCTACCCATGATTAAGCGGCTCGTCGCAACGCTTGCTTTTCTTCTCATCGTAGGGGGACCCGTGGCGTTGCTGGTCATCTTCACGGGCGACGTGGTGTTGGATTTTGTTTTCCTGTATCCGCTCTTCATGTCTGGCCTGTGGATTGCCGGAGGCCTTTATTTCTGGCTGCATTGGGAGCGCGACTGGGCGTGGGGTGAGGGTGTCGAGCCGCCAAGCCTCGCAGGGACGCCGCTGGTCTCCATCCTGGTGCCATGCTTTAACGAACAGGACAACGCGCGTGAGACCATCGGCGCCGCGCTTGCGCAGCGCTACCCGCACATCGAGGTGATCGCGATCAACGATGGTTCAAGCGACAGGACCGCCGCCTTGCTGGATGCGCTGGCGGAGAACGAACCGCGTCTGCGGGTGGTGCACCTCGCCAGAAACCAGGGCAAAGCGGTGGCGCTGCAGGTGGGCGCAGTGGCTGCTCGCAGCGAATATCTGGTCTGCATCGACGGCGACGCCCTGCTCGATATAGATGCCGTGGCGTACATGGTGGCGCCCCTGATCGACAACCCACGGGTTGGCGCGGTCACCGGCAACCCACGCATTCGCACTCGTTCGACCCTGGTGGGGCGCATTCAGGTCGGGGAGTTTTCTTCCATCATCGGGCTCATCAAGCGCACCCAGCGGGTGTACGGACAAGTCTTCACGGTCTCTGGCGTGGTGGCGGCATTTCGCCGCCGGGCGCTCGACGATGTGGGCTACTGGAGCCACGACATGATCACCGAGGACATCGACATCAGCTGGAAGTTGCAGAAGCAACACTGGTCGATCTTCTTCGAGCCGCGCGCGCTGTGCTGGATTCTGATGCCCGAGACTCTGCGCGGACTGTGGAAGCAGCGGCTGCGCTGGGCGCAGGGCGGCGCGGAAGTGTTCCTCAAAAATTTGCATGGGATGTGGAACTGGCGCAACCGCCGCATGTGGGTCCTGATGCTGGAATTCTGTCTCTCGACCGGCTGGGCTTTTATGTTCGCCTTGTCGGTCCTGCTGTACTGCGTCGGATTGTTCGTGGAACTGCCGCCCGGCATCCAGGTGCGCACCTTGCTTCCACCCGCTTTCACTGGAATGGTGCTCACGGTGGCGTGCCTGATCCAGTTCTGTGTCAGCGTGCTCATTGACAGCCGGTACGAGCCTGGGATGCGCCGCACGCTCTACTGGGTTATCTGGTATCCGGCCGTGTTCTGGATGCTGAGTTTGTTTACGACCCTGGTCAGCTTTCCGAAGGTGATGGTCCAGCAGCGACGCGGGCGCGCCCGATGGGTGAGTCCGGATCGCGGAATAGCGAGGCCTAGCTCGTGACCGACGACAACCTGCTCATCGTCACCGAACAACGCAGATGGCCCCGTGTCTTTGACGCGTTGATCACGTTGGTGGCGTGGGTGCTGTTCGCTTACTTGTTCTTCCATGGCTTCGTCGCCGTGCTGCAAAGCAAGCCGAGTGCCCAGGAACATATGCATTTCGGCCTATTGTTTGCAACTGTCGCAACCCTTGCCACTTACTTCGTGATTGGCCTGATCAATGCGTTGGTGTTGTATTGCTGGGCCTTGTACAACCAGCTCCGGCGCCGCGTCGAACGCAGAAATTCGATACCGGCACTGACGAACGAGCAGCTGCGAAACAGCTTCGACTTGCCCGTGGGGCTTCTGCAGACTTTGCGCGGCAGTCAAGTCTGCAGCGTACACAACGATGTTGACGGGAACATCGTGGGCGTGAGTATCGGTTCGGTGTATGCAAACGACACCGCGCAGCCGCAGCCGCAGCCGCAACCGCAACCGCAACCGCAACCGCCGCCGATGGCGGGGGCGGGGGCGGCGCAAACGGCATCCGATTCCGGCCACGCAGGCCCAAGCCAAGGCACAGGCGGAGCCTCAAGTCCAGCTCTGTAGCTCCCCGCTGTGGGCCACGCCTTAAAATTTCCGGCCCTACGATTCTCTTGGGTGCGATTGCGCCCGCTTCAGGTTGCCCATGAATGCTCCCACCGCGCTGGCCACACTGATGGCGCACTCCCCCGAGCCCGTGCGCCTGCGCGAAATTCCGTACACCTACACCAGCTTTTCCGACCGCGAAATGACGATTCGCCTGTTGGGCGCCGCGGCCTGGGAGCAAGTGCTGAGCCTGCGCGCAGAGCGTGAGACCGGCCGCTCGGCCCGCATGCTCTACGAGGTGCTGGGCGATATCTGGGTGGTGCAGCGCAACCCCTATTTGCAAGACGATCTGCTCGGCAGCACGACCCGGCGCAAACAGTTGGTGGACGCCTTGCAGCATCGGCTGCGCGAAGTGCACAAACGCCGAACGCCAGAGGTCGCGCCCGAGCGCGATGCGGTGGTAGGTCAGTTGCTCGACGCTGCTGCGGCTGCGGTGAGGCGTTTCGACGCATCGTTTGATGCCGTGGCGCAGCTGCGCCGGAGCGCCAAACGCACATTGGGGCGCCTCACCGCGCACGACAACATCAAATTCGATGCGCTCTCTCGCGTGAGCCACGTGACCGACGCGACAGACTGGCGCGTCGAATATCCCTTCTTAGTGCTCACCCCCGACACAGAAGCCGAGATGGCAAGCCTCGTCAAAGGCTGTATCGAACTGGGCCTGACCATCATCCCGCGGGGAGGCGGCACGGGCTACACCGGCGGCGCCATCCCGCTGACGGACCGCAGCGCGGTCATCAACACCGAAAAGCTGGAGGCGATGACGCCAGTGCAGATGCGCAAGCTGCCTGGCGTCGAGGGTGAGGTGGCCACCGTCTGGTCAGAGGCCGGGGTAGTGACGCAGCGCGTGGCCGATGCAGCTGAGGCGGCCGGCTACGTGTTTGCGGTCGATCCGACCAGCGCCGAAGCCTCGTGCGTAGGCGGCAACGTGGCTATGAACGCCGGCGGCAAGAAGGCCGTGCTGTGGGGCACTGCGCTCGATAACCTGGCCAGCTGGCGCATGGTCACGCCGGATGCTCAATGGCTCGAAGTCACGCGGATCGGCCACAACCTGGGCAAGATTCATGACGCCGAAATGGCGAGTTTCGATCTGCAATATTTCGAGGCTGATGGCAAGACGCCGGTGCGAACCGAGCGCCTCGACATTCCCGGCAAGCGATTTCGCACCGAAGGCCTGGGCAAGGATGTGACCGACAAGTTTCTGTCCGGCCTGCCTGGTATCCAGAAAGAGGGTTGCGATGGCCTGATCACCAGCTGCCGCTGGATCGTGCACCGCATGCCGGCGCACACCCGCACTGTGTGCCTGGAGTTCTTCGGCAACGCCAAGGACGCGGTGCCGAGCATCGTGGAGATCAAGGATTTCATGTTTGCCGAGCAAAAGCGCTCTGGCGTGGTGCTGGCCGGTCTGGAGCACCTGGACGACCGCTACCTCAAGGCGGTCGGCTACCTCACTAAATCCAAGCGCGGCACCAACGCACACGGCGGGATGTCGTCCGCCTTGCCCAAGATGGCGCTGTTCGGCGACATCGCCGGCGACGATGCTGATGAAGTAGCCCGCGTCACCAGCGAAGTGGTGCGCATCGCCAACTCGCGCAGCGGCGAAGGTTTTATCGCCATCAGCCCCGAAGCGCGCAAGAAGTTCTGGGCCGACCGCAAGCGCACGGCAGCCATCAGCCGCCACACCAACGCCTTCAAGATCAACGAAGACGTGGTGATCCCGTTGCCTCGCATGGCCGAATACACCGACGGCATTGAGCGCATCAACATTGAACTCTCGTTGCAGAACAAGCTGGCGCTGTGCGATGCGCTGGAAGACTTTCTCGCGCGAGGTAATCTGCCGCTGGCCTCCAAGGGTGCGGATGCGTCCGACCAGCTTTCACCCGAGATGCTGCAGGAGCGGGTGACGGAAGCGCTGGACGTGGTGCGAAAAGCCCGCGCCGACTGGTCGCAGTGGTTGCAAAACGCCGACGCGCTGTTCCTGCAGCTGCAGGACCACCGCCTGCGCGCGAGCTGGAAGCAACAGATCCTGGCGCCGCTGCGCGAGGTTTTTGCTGGCGAGGCGCTGGCGCTGCTGCTTGCCGAGTGCATTGCGATTCACCAGCGCGTGCTCAAAGGCCGCGTATGGGTGGCCCTGCACATGCACGCGGGCGACGGCAACGTGCACACCAACATCCCGGTCAACAGCGACGACTACGCGATGCTGCAGACGGCGCACGCGGCCGTGGGCCGCATCATGGCGCTGGCGCGCAGCCTGGGCGGTGTGATCTCCGGCGAGCACGGCATCGGCATCACCAAGCTTGAATACCTGACCGACGAAGAACTCGCGCCTTTTGCTGGCTACAAGGAACGGGTGGACCCGCATGGCCATTTCAACAAAGGCAAGTTGCTACGAAATAAAGAGCTGCTTGCGCAAGCAGGACAAGCGCTAGAGGGTGATTTTCATCATCTTTTGCGCCATGCCGACCTGAGCCATGCCTACACACCCAGCTTTGGCCTCATGGGGCATGAATCGCTGATCATGCAGCAGAGCGACATCGGCGCCATTGCCGATTCGGTCAAGGACTGCCTGCGCTGCGGCAAGTGCAAACCGGTGTGCGCCACGCATGTGCCGCGCGCCAATTTGCTCTATTCGCCGCGCAACAAGATCCTGGCGACGTCGCTGTTGGTCGAGGCTTTTCTGTACGAAGAGCAAACCCGCCGCGGCGTCAGCATCCGCCATTGGCAGGAATTTGAAGATGTGGCCGACCACTGCACCGTGTGCCACAAATGTTTAAGCCCATGCCCGGTGAACATCGACTTTGGCGACGTCACCATGAACATGCGCAACCTGTTGCGCAAAATGGGCAAGAAGAGCTGGCGGCCCGGCAATGCGCTGGCCATGACCATGCTGAATGCCACCAGCCCCGAAAAGATCAAGTTCCTGCGCGCCGGCATGGTGGGCGTGGGCTTCAAGGCGCAGCGCATCGCGGTGGACTTGCTGCGCAAGGTGGGCCGCAAGCAGACCGCACACCCGCCAGCCACCGTGGGCACAGCGCCTGTCAAAGAGCAGATCATTCATTTCGTCAACAAGAAGCTGCCCGGCGGCCTGCCGAAGAAAACCGCGCGGGCGCTCCTCGACATCGAAGACCGCGATTACGTGCCCATCATCCGCAACCCGCAGGCCACCACGGCCGGAAGCGAAGCGGTGTTTTATTTCCCCGGCTGCGGCTCAGAGCGCTTGTTTAGCCAAGTTGGCCTGGCCACGCAAGCCATGCTGTGGCATGCCGGCGTGCAGACGGTGCTGCCGCCCGGGTATTTGTGCTGCGGCTACCCCCAGCGCGGCAGCGGTCAGTTCGACAAGGCTGACAAGATGATCACCGACAACCGGGTGCTGTTCCACCGGGTGTCCAACACGCTGAACTACCTGGACATCAAGACGGTGGTGGTCAGTTGCGGCACCTGCTACGACCAGCTCCAGGGCTACCAGTTCGACAAGATCTTTCCAGGAAGCCGCATCATCGACATCCATGAATACCTGCTGGAAAAGGGCATTACCTTACCCGCAGGGCAGGGCGGCTATCTGTACCACGAGCCTTGCCACAACCCCATGAAGCTCGGTGACTCGATGAAGACCGTCAAGGCATTGGTGGGCGACAACGTGATCAAGAGCGAACGCTGCTGCGGCGAATCGGGCACGCTGGGGGTGACGCGGCCGGACATCGCGACCCAGGTACGTTTTCGCAAGGAAGAAGAAATCAGGAAGGGTGAGGCGCAGCTGCGTGCGACCGCCGCAGTGCATGCCAACGTGCCAGGGCAGTCCAGCGTGCCCGAGCAGGCCAACGTGAAGATCCTCACCAGCTGCCCCAGTTGCCTGCAGGGGCTTAAACGTTACGAAGACGACCTGCAGAACGGGCTGCTCGAAGCCGATTACATCGTCGTTGAAATGGCGCGCCAGATTCTGGGAGAGAACTGGTTGCCCGAATACGTACAGCGTGCCAACCAGGGTGGCATTGAAAGGGTTTTGGTATGAGCAAGTCGTCTTTTGGCTGTGAGCTGTGCGCGGACGATGGCGGCAGTCTGGTCTGGCGCAGCAAGGCATTGCGCGTGGTGCATGTCGAGATGGAAGGCTTTCCCGCCTACTACCGCGTTATCTGGAATGCACATGTGGCAGAGCTCAGCGAACTCTCGGACGTTGAGCGCTCCGAGTGCATGGACGCCGTGGTCTGCGTCGAGCGCGCGCTGCTTGAGCAACTAGAGCCCACGAAGATCAACCTAGCCAGCCTGGGCAACCAGGTGCCACACCTGCACTGGCACGTGATTGCGCGCTTTGATTGGGACACGCATTTTCCCAACCCGCTTTGGGGCGAACCCCAGCGCCCTCGCGAGCACGACCAGGAAGCCGCGATGCGCAGTCAGCTTGCAGAAGTCAACGCGCAGATTCGCAGTGGTCTGGCCAAGCGCGAGGAAGCCGCCAAAGAGTGATGGCGCTGTGCGGTGCGGTGTGAGTGAACCGTGAGGCCTGGCGGAAATTGCAGCGCGAGCTGAAGTCAGTTCCAGCAGGCGCCGGAGCCAGCCTGAGTGCTTAGCGGTGATGTTCAGTCAGCACCTGCGGGCCCTGCCGTGCGCGATGGGCGCATCAATGGAATCTCAGGTCGTAGGCGGATCGGTGATCAGCCGTTTTCCGTAGCTCACCACGTCGTCCTGCACGTAGCCGATGGCCTGATAAAAGCGGCGCACATTTTCGTTGGACGATCTCATCTGCAGATTGACTTTCGGGCAACCCAAGGCCAATAGACTCTGTTCGACCGCCTCCATCATCTGAGCACCAATGCCCCTGCCTTGTTGATCGGGGTGAACTGCCAAATAGTTGACCCAGCCGCGGTGACCGTCGTACCCAGCCATGGCGGGCGCGACGAGCGCGTTGTCCACCAGACCTACCAAGAACAGCTCGCGCTGCACCTTCAGCTTGCGCGCCACATCTCTCCTTGGATCGTTCCAGGGTCTGGTGAGGTCGCACGCTTGCCATAACTCCACGACAGCGTTTTCATCGGTTTCAACAAAGGCGCGAACGGCCAGTTTCGGTGACATAAAAATCCGTCTCCTGCTTTGACAATGAAGCTACCTCGCGAGGCATCCGCGTTCCCCTGGCATATTTCTCCAGGGAAGTAAGCCTTCCTGATGCGCGTTCGATGGGTGCTGATGCTGTGTTTGTATGGCGGTTTTCTTGGTGTGGCTTCCCACGCACTTAGCTTTTATGCGCAGCGGATTGAATGACAAAGTCGTAGAGAAAATACGTTTGGTCGCGCTCCCAGCCAAGTGATTCGTACAGCGCCTGCGCTTGGCGATTGCCTTTGTCGGTGGAAAGCCGCATGGCATGCGCGCCCGCACCTTGCGCAAATACTTGCGCTGCGTTCATAAGCTGCTGTGCCAAGCCACTTCGCCGGTGAACCTCGGCAACAAACAAATCGTTCAGCACATAGATGCGCGCCGCAGATACGGACGAAAAGCTTGGGTAGAGCTGCACAAACCCGACGGGGCTTGGCCTGCCGCTTTTGGCATCAGGCATCTCGGCCAGAAAAATCACAGATTCGTTCAAGCGCATCCGCTCTGCAATGAAGTTGCGCGCCAAGCCCAGGTCGGAAGGCTTGCCGTAGAAGACGCGGTACTCGTCAAACAGGGCGGCTACGGCGTCGATGTCATTGGGGTTTGCTCGGCGAATGGTCATAAGAAAGCGTCGGTGAAGTGTTGGGTGCTGCGCCAGCGCAGGCAATGCAGCGCACCATTTCACCCGAATGTGTCTGCGACGCAAATGGTAGCGAGCGACTATCGCTGCGCGCCTGGGGATGGGACAATGGCTGGTTCGACCACCGCGCGTACTACCGTTTACAACCACCATGGCAGGTCTCAAATTCGGCGCGCCGACGCCCCAATCCATTACCGTTCACGCCAAGTCGGCCGTGCTGGAGGTGGTGTTTTCTGATGGCGCGCACTTTCGCATTCCGTTTGAGTTGATGCGCGTCTATTCGCCATCCGCAGAAGTCATGGGCCATGGACCCGGCCAGGAAGTGCTGCAGACTGGCAAGCGCGGCGTCACGGTCACACAGCTTGAATCGGTGGGCAACTACGCCGTGAAGCCCCGCTTTTCCGATGGACACGAAAGCGGCCTTTTTTCCTGGAATTATCTGTACGAACTCGGCGCGCGTGAGGCCGAACTCTGGGCAGAGTACGAGCAGCGTTTGCTGGTCGCTGGCGCCAGCCGTGATGCGCCTGATGCATCGGACGATCGCGGCGCAACCATCCCCGGTCTCGCCACAATGCCTGTCCGGAGCTGTGGCAGCCACTGAATGGCGCGGCCGGAATGTCGCTTTTTGTCACGCGGTTGCTATCTAATAGATAGCTGTTAGCGCAACATTGATAGGCGATTCCGGCCATTTTGGCTTAAACTTTTCATATCCCAGCAGTGCGCAAGGTTGCCTTGCAAGCCGCTAGCATGTCGCCCATGAGCAGCACCCACTTCGGATTTGAGTCAGTCGACGAGCGCGACAAGGCGCGCCGCGTGCGCGGCGTGTTCGATTCGGTCGCGCCGCGCTACGACCTCATGAACGACCTGATGTCGGGCGGCATGCACCGCGCCTGGAAGGCCTACACCGTGATGGTGGCCAATTTGCAGGATGGCCAGCGCGCGTTGGACATTGCTGGCGGTACAGGAGACCTGGCCTTGGCGTTTGCCAAGAAGGTGGGGCCGCGCGGACAGGTGGTGCATACCGATATCAACGAGGCCATGCTGCACACCGGGCGCGACCGGTTGATGGATGCCGGCGTAGCGTTACCCACCGTTGTCTGCGATGCCGAGCAATTGCCGTTTCCAGATGCGCACTTCGACGTGGTCAGCGTGGCCTTTGGACTGCGCAACATGACACACAAGGACGGAGCGCTGGCGGAGATGCGCCGCGTGCTCAAGCCTGGCGGCAAGCTGCTGGTGCTGGAATTTTCCAAAGTGGCGAAGCCGCTTGCCAAGGTCTACGACTGGTATTCCTTCAAGGTGCTGCCGCGGCTGGGCCAGATGGTGGCGGGCGACGGGGACAGCTACCGGTACCTGGCCGAATCGATTCGTGTCCATCCCGATCAACAGGCCCTCAAGGCACTGATGCACCAAGCCGGCTTCGGTCATGTGGACTGCCACAACATGACTGGCGGCGTGGTCGCCCTGCATGTCGGCATCAAGTGCTGAATCCATCGAATCAATGAACCCCAAGGAGAATGTCGTGAAAAAAATGTTGCCCGTGTTGATGGCTTTGATGCTGGTCTTCACCCATTTCGAGTCTGAGGCCAGGCGCATGGGCGGTGGCAAGTCGTTTGGGCGTCAGTCAAGCAATGTGACGCAGCGCCAGGCAACGCCGCCAGCCAACCAAACGGCACCTGCACAGAACGCCAACGCCGCAGCCCGCCCCGGCGCTGCTGCTGCCGCACCCGCCGCAGCTGCCAAGCGACCGTGGGGCGCCATGCTTGGCGGCCTCGCCGCAGGCTTGGGCCTTGCTTGGTTGGCAAGCTCGCTCGGGTTCGGTGAAGGTTTCGGTCAGGTGTTGATGCTGCTGCTGTTCGCCGCCGCAGGCTTGGCCCTGTTTCGCATGCTGCGTAACCGCGCCCGGCCTGCCGGCGGTAATAACGCACCCTTTGCTTTCCAGGGTGCGGGCAGCTCCGCCCCTGCGAGTGCGCCGGTGGCCCGAGACTACAGCCCGAACAACGTCGGCAACGACGCGTCTGCTCGGCCCTGGGAACGCAGCAGCATGGCGTTCGACGCACAGCGCAGCGGCAGCAGCGGTGAAGGTTCGATGATTGGCTCCGCACTTGGCGGCTCGCAAAACTGGGGCGTTCCGGATGGCTTCGACGCCGCCGGCTTCCTGGAAGCCGCAAAGCGCAACTTCACTTCGCTGCAGGCGGCTTGGGATCGCTCGGACATCGACACATTGCGTTCGATGATGACCGACACCATGCTCGATGAAATCCGTAGCCAGCTGAGCGAGCGCGAAACACAGCGCCACGGGGAGCCTGCAGGCCAACCGAACCACACAGAAGTGGTCATGCTCGAAGCACAGCTGCTCGGCATCGAGGACCTCGGCAGCGCATACATGGCCAGCGTGGAGTTCTCGGGGATGATCCGCGAAGAGACGTCTGCCGGACCGAGCCCATTCCGTGAAGTCTGGAACATGACCAAGCCGGCAACCGGCGGAGGCTGGCTCGTCGCAGGCGTGCAAGCCCTTCAATAAGTCGTTCGCCGGCGCATGCCGGCGCGCGCGCTACTTGCTGCGCCGCACAACGGTGGAGCAGGTGAGTGCGATGAGCAACGCGCCAGGTTTTCGCGCGCGGCCGGCGGACACATTGCCATAATGAGCGGCTATGGCAGACAACTCGTCCTTTTCCTTTCCCCGCAGCCTTTTTGAGCGTCTGGCGCGGGGCCCACAACCGCCCGAGTGGATGGTGCAGGAAATGCAGCAGCGTCTGGTGCTGCTGCTGAACCACGTGCTGATGCAGGAGGTTGCTGCCACCAAGCGGCTGCAACCGCGCAGCGGGCGCGTGGTTCGTGTGCAGTGGCGCCAGTTCACGATGGCGCTAAAGGTCACACCCGCCGGCATGTTTGACGTCGCACCTGCAGCGGCGACACCCGATCTCCATTTTGAAGTGACAGAAGGCTCGCCGCTCGCGATTGCCCAAGCCGCCTTGCGCGGCGAGCGGCCGCCGGTGCGCATCGACGGTGATGTCGAGTTCGCCAGCGACCTGCAGTGGCTCGCCGATCACCTGCGATGGGACATCGAAGACGATCTGGCGCGCGTGATCGGCGATGTGCCGGCGCATACCTTGTCCAACCTGGGTCGGAGCGCCGCAGACGCTCTGCGCTCTTTTGTGAGCAAGGGGCGGGCACGGGCGTCGTCCGACATGGCGCCCTGGTCGGGTAGCGGCCCCCTGCCATGAGGCGGCTTTTCCGTGGCGCCACCATCGTATGGGTGGCGCTGCGCTACGGCCTTGACGGGCTGGTACTGAGCAGCTTTCAGAAGCCCTGGCTGCGCCTCCTGGCGCGCATCGTCTCTATCGGCCGTGACCTGCGGGCCCCGCGCGGCCAGAGGTTGCGTGAGGCGCTGGAACGCCTGGGGCCCATCTTCGTCAAGTTCGGGCAGGTGCTTTCGACACGTCGGGATCTGCTGCCGCCCGACATTGCGGATGAGCTGGCCTTGCTTCAGGACCGGGTCCCGCCGTTTGACAGCCGCATCGCGATTGCCACCATTGAGCGTGCGTTCCGCCGGCCGGTCGATGAGGTGTTCGTGAGTTTCGAGCGGGTACCCGTAGCCAGCGCATCGATTGCTCAGGTGCACTTCGCCACCTTGCGCGCACGCGATGGCACTCTGCACGACGTAGCCGTCAAGGTTCTGCGGCCCAACATGCTTCCGGTCATTGAAAACGATCTCGGGCTGATGCGCATGATGGCCGGTTGGGTAGAGAGCCTATCGGCCGATGGCAAGCGCCTCAAACCACGCGAGGTGGTGGCAGAGTTTGACAACTACCTGCATGACGAACTGGACCTGGTGCGCGAGGCCGCCAACGCTGCTCAGCTGCGGCGCAACATGCAGGGCCTGGGTTTGGTCGAGATCCCCAGCATTTTTTGGGACTTTTGCCACCCCGAAGTGATGGTGATGGAGCGCATGACGGGTGTGCCCATCAGCCAGATCGAGCGTCTGCGGGACGCCGGCGTGGATATCCCCAAATTGGCGCGCGACGGCGTCACTATCTTTTTCACCCAGGTGTTTCGCGACGGTTTCTTTCATGCCGACATGCACCCCGGCAACATCATGGTGAGTCTCGATCCGGCCAAGTTCGGCCGCTATATCTCGCTTGATTTCGGCATCGTGGGGACGCTGACCGAGTCCGACAAGGAATACCTGGCGCAGAACTTCGTGGCGTTTTTTAGGCGTGATTACAAGCGAGTGGCCCAGCTTCATGTGGAGAGCGGTTGGGTACCTGCCAACACACGCGTCAACGAACTGGAATCGGCGATCCGCACTGTGTGCGAGCCTTACTTTGACAGGCCGCTGAGGGAGATTTCCCTGGGGATGGTGCTGATGCGGCTGTTCCAAACCTCACGCCGTTTTCAAGTAGAGATCCAGCCGCAGCTGGTGCTACTCCAAAAAACCCTGCTCAACATCGAAGGCCTGGGGCGGCAATTGGACCCTGAACTGGACTTGTGGAGCACTGCCAAGCCGTTCCTGGAAACCTGGATGCTGGAGCAAGTGGGCCCGCAGCGCTTCTGGCGCGAGCTGCGCGCCGAAGCGCCGCACTATGCGCGGCTGTTGCCCGCATTGCCACGCCTGTTGCACGAGAGTCTGCAGCGCCGCCAAGGCGACAAAGATCAACGTGAGCTGCTTGCCCTGCTGCGCGAGCAACGACATACCAACAAGCTGCTGCAGGCGCTGATCTACTGCGGTCTGGGCTTCGTGCTTGGCCTCATCGTGGTGCAGATGATCGTGCGGGTGTCGGTGTTTCCCTGAAGCGCCACGGCAGCGAGTCAGGCTGCGAAAAAGTGGTGGATTGCGGTATTCCCAGGGAACAACGTGCGCGATTGGCACGGATAATGCGCGGCGTTTTTCCACGCCAACCGTCCATTCCCGGAGCCGCGCATGTTGCTGACTTTTATTGCCATCTACCTGCTGGTGTCCATCGGCATCGGCCTGTACGCCGCGACTCGCGTGCACAACACGGCCGACTACGCCGTGGCGGGCCGCAGCTTGCCTCTGCCGGTGGTAGTTGCCACCACGTTTGCCACCTGGTTTGGCTCCGAGACAGTGCTGGGCGTGCCGGCGAGGTTCATTGGCGGCGGGCTGGGCGCTGTGGTGGAAGACCCGTTCGGCGCCTCCATGTGCCTGGTGCTCGTAGGCCTGTTTTTCGCGTACCGGCTCTACCAGAAAAATCTGATCACCCTGGGTGACTATTACCGCCAGCGCTTCGGGCGCAGCATCGAGGTGCTGTGCTCGGCCATCATCATCTTCAGCTACCTGGGCTGGGTGGCGGCGCAAATCACCGCGTTGGGCTTGGTGTTCAACCTGCTGACGCAGGGCGCGCTCTCAGTCACGGCCGGCATGGTGCTCGGCACTGCCATCGTGCTGGTCTATACGATTTATGGCGGCATGTGGTCAGTGGCGCTGACCGATTTCGTGCAGATGATCGTGATTGCCGCCGGCCTTCTGGCCATTGCCTGGTTTGCCGCCGATCTGGCGGGAGGCGCGGACCGCGTGATCGAGTTCGCCGCGCGCGAGGGGCGGCTCTCCTTGTTCCCCAAAGAGGCGGGCCTCAAGGAGTGGACTTTCTTTTTTGCTGCTGCCATCACCATGATGCTGGGGTCCATCCCTCAGCAAGACGTGTTTCAGCGGGTGATGTCTTCCAACAGCGCCCGCACCGCCCGGCGTGGTCCGGTCATTGGAGGCGTGCTGTACCTGGGCTTTGCGTTCATTCCCATGTTTGTGGTCGCTGCGGCCGTACTGATCATGGGCGACACCGCCAACGCGCTTCTCAAGGACGACCCACAAAAACTGCTCCCTACGCTCGTGCTCGAACGCATGCCGCTCGCGCTTCAGGTGGCGTTCTTTGGTGCGCTGCTCTCCGCCATCATGTCCACGGCCTCGGCCACGCTGCTGGCGCCTTCCACCACTTTTGTCGAGAACATTCTGCGCAACCTGCGCCCCGGTATGAGCGATGCGCTCACGCTCAAGACCATGCGCATATCGGTGTTTGTGTTCACGCTGTGCGTGCTGATCTATGCCATCAGCGCCCAGGGCACCTCCATCTATGAAATGGTTTCCGGCGCATACCAGGTGCCTCTGGTAGGTGCGTTTGTTCCATTGGTATTTGGCCTCTACTGGCGCCGCGCCACTACTCAGGGCGCCCTGCTGGCGGTGGCGCTCGGCATAGGCGTCTGGTTGTTGTTCGTAGCGAGCCGGGTATTGGGTGAAGCGTTCCCGCAGCAGTTGGCGGGGCTGCTGGCGGCGGTGGTGGGCATGCTCGCAGGATCGCTGCTGCCGCAGTTCCTGCGTGATCAAAAGGGCGAGGTGATGCGGTACACCGGAACGCCCAATTAGGAGCAAGGGAGAAGGGAAGCGTCCCCGCCCACGCAACCCTGGGGCACGCTGAATAAGGCTTTCACGCCAGGCTGCGCCGTTGCTCGCCGCGCGGCAACCCGGCATTGAAAAAAGGGCCGCCGCCTATAATTGAAGGCTTTGCACCTCCGCCCCGGCCGCACGTTCATGCCTATCTACGCTTATAAATGCAGCTCCTGCGGTCATGCGCGCGACGTCTTGCAAAAAATGTCGGACCCCCTGCTGACCGTTTGTCCGCAGTGCGGCGCCGACCAGTTCGTCAAACAGGTGACCGCTGCAGGTTTTCAGCTCAAAGGTTCTGGCTGGTATGCCACCGATTTTCGGGGTGGTAACGGTGGCAAGGCTGCTGATTCGTCAGAAGGTGACAGCGGTGACAAGCCTGCGGCAACACCGTCCGATGCTCCTGCGCCGGCTCCCTCCTCTGCGGAGTCGGGGAAGTCGGGGAAGTCAGACAAGGGGGCCTCGTCTCCTGTTGCTCCAGCGGCGTCCCCGGCCCCGGCGAGCGCGCCTGCGGCTTCGTCAGCGGCCGCGGCACCTGCTGGCGGCACGCCGTCCTCCTCCAAGGCAGATTGAACTTGCCATCTATGCCTTCCCTGCGCAAGTGGTTCTTTACGGGCTTGCTGGTGATCGTGCCAGTGATCATCACGCTGGCCGTGCTGAACTGGATGGTGGGCCTGCTCGACCAGACGCTCTTGATCCTGCCCGCCGCCTGGCAGCCTGACCGGGTGATCGGCTTTCACGTGCCTGGCTTCGGCGTCGTGCTGGCGCTGGCTATTTTGCTGGTGGTGGGCGCAGTTGCCAGTAATTTTGCGGGACGCAAACTGGTGGAATGGGGTGACCGCCTGGTCAGCCGCATCCCGGTTGTGCGCTCCATCTATTCCAGCGTCAAGCAGGTGTCTGACACCTTGTTTTCCGAAGGCGGCAATGCGTTTCGTACAGCGGTATTGGTGCAGTGGCCCCGCGAGGGTGTTTGGACCGTGGCCTTCATCACCGGTGCGCCTGCTGGCGAAGTCGCCGCGTTGCTGCGTGACGAGTTTGTCAGCGTGTATGTACCCACCACGCCCAATCCCACGGGCGGTTATTTCGTGATGCTGCGCAAGAGCGACTGCATCGAGCTGGACATGGGCGTGGACGCCGCGCTGCGCTACATCGTCTCCATGGGCGTGGTGGTGCCGCACGAAAACGTGCAGACGCTGCCCCCGTCCTCCTGACCCTTCATTTGGTTTTTTAATGCGCCCCCGGTGGCGCCGGAAGTTTTGCCATGGCCATGCGTTCCCACTATTGCGGTCTTGTGACCGAAGCCCTGCTGGGCGAAACCGTCACTCTCGCCGGCTGGGTGAACCGCCGCCGCGACCACGGTGGGGTGATCTTCATTGACCTGCGCGACCGCGAAGGTTCGGTGCAGGTGGTGTGCGACCCCGATCGCGCCGACATGTTTGCCACCGCAGAAGACGTGCGCAACGAGTTCTGCGTGCAGGTCAAAGGCCTGGTGCGCGCACGTCCGGCTGGCACCACCAATGACAATTTGAAGAGCGGCAAGATTGAGGTGCTGTGCCATGAGCTGACGGTGCTCAACGCTTCGGTTACGCCACCCTTTCAGATCGACGAAGAGAACCTGTCGGAAACCACCCGACTCACGCACCGCGTGCTGGATCTGCGCCGCCCTTACATGCAGAACAACCTGATGCTGCGCTACCGGGTGAGCATGGAGGTGCGCAAGTTTCTCGATACCCATGGTTTTGTGGACATCGAAACCCCCATGCTCACCAAGAGCACGCCTGAGGGCGCGCGCGACTACCTGGTGCCCAGCCGCGTGCACGACGGTCAGTTCTTCGCGCTGCCCCAATCGCCGCAGCTGTTCAAACAGTTGCTGATGGTGGCCGGCTTTGACCGCTATTACCAGATTACCAAGTGCTTCCGCGACGAGGACCTGCGTGCTGACCGCCAGCCAGAATTCACGCAGATCGATATAGAAACCTCGTTCATGGATGAGCAGGAAATTCGCGATCTGACCCAGGAGATGATCAAGACGGTATTCCAGAACACGCTGGGCGTGGACCTGGGGGAGTTCCCCGTCATGACGTATCAGGACGCTGCGCATCGCTTCGGGTCCGACAAGCCAGATCTGCGTGTGAAGCTTGAATTTACCGAGCTCACCGATGTCATGAAGGAAGTTGACTTCAAGGTGTTCTCGGGCGCCGCCAATATGAAGAATGGCCGCGTGGTGGCCTTGCGTGTGCCCGGCGGCGCGGTTGAGACGGGTGGTCTCTCGCGAGGCGAGATTGACGGGTATACCGAGTTCGTCAAGATCTACGGCGCCAAGGGCCTCGCTTACATCAAGGTCAACGAGCTGGCCAAGGGCCGGGACGGATTGCAGTCGCCCATCGTCAAGAACATTCACGACGACGCCATTGCCGAAATCTTGAAGCGCACCGGCGCGCAGGATGGTGACTTGCTGTTCTTCGGTGCCGACAAGGAAAAGGTCGTCAACGACGCCATTGGCGCACTGCGCATCAAGATTGGCCACAGCGAATTCGGCAAAAAGCATGGTCTGTTCGAAGACCGCTGGGCACCGTTGTGGGTGGTGGACTTCCCGATGTTCGAGCACGACGAGGAGAACAATCGCTGGGTAGCTGTGCACCACCCCTTCACCGCGCCCAAGGACGGGCATGAAGACTACATGGTCACCGCCCCCGAGAAGTGCATCTCCAAGGGCTACGACATGGTGCTGAATGGCTGGGAAATGGGCGGCGGCTCGGTGCGTATCCACCGCGCCGACGTACAGCAAAAAGTGTTTGATGCGCTCAAGATCACACCCGAAGAAGCGCAGGAAAAATTCGGCTTCTTGCTCGACGCACTCCAGTACGGCGCGCCGCCGCACGGGGGCTTGGCCTTTGGCCTGGACCGCATCGTCACCATGATGACGGGCGCCGAGTCGATCCGCGATGTGATTGCCTTTCCGAAGACGCAGCGCGCGCA
>JBBSRE010000005.1:0-21839 GCA_038243365.1 Burkholderiales bacterium
CGTGGACGACGAAGGCAACACCAGCCAGAGCAATGTGCTGATCGAAGACGGCATTCTCAAAGGCTACATCCAGGATTCGCTCAACGCGCGCTTGATGGGCGTGGCGCCGACCGGCAACGGCCGGCGTGAAAGCTACGCACACATCCCCATGCCGCGCATGACCAATACCTACATGCTGGCCGGCGACAAGGACCCGCAGGAGATCGTCGCCAGCATCAAGAAGGGCCTGTATGCCACCAACTTCGGTGGTGGCCAGGTGGACATTACCAGCGGCAAGTTCGTCTTCTCGGCCAGTGAAGCTTTCTGGGTGGAGAACGGCAAGATTCAGTACCCGGTCAAGGGCGCGACCATCATCGGCAGCGGCCCCGAATCTCTCAAGCGCGTGAACATGATCGGCAACGACATGCGCCTGGACAGCGGCGTGGGCACCTGCGGCAAGGAAGGCCAGAGCGTGCCGGTAGGCGTGGGCCAGCCCACGTTGCGCATCGACGGCTTGACGGTGGGCGGTACCGCCTGACGGCGCCGCCTGCCTTCGCCCTGCTGCCAGCCCCTACCGCGCGCTGCGCTGCGAGCCATTGCATCGACCATGACAGAGCCGCGTTCCCGCACCGAATTTTCGGTTTACTCGTTTGACGACGTCAGTCGGTTTCTGCGCTCGGGTGTGGCGGATGAGGAATCCCGTCAGTTGCGCGACAGTGTCGGTGCGCTGGCCCTGCGGATCGACGACGCCGTAAGGCTTCGGCGTGCGCCGCCCGCATCTGCAGGTGCTGGAGAGCGCAACGACGAAGCTGCGATTGCGGCCTGCGCGGCCAGCCTGGGCCAATGCGTGGCGCAGCACCAGCACTTTCTTACCGGGCTCGGATCGGCCTGGCACGCCCTGTATGAAATGGGTGCCTACCAGAATACCCTGCGCAGCATGCGCCGGGCCGTCGATGCATGGCACGAAGCGCTGGTGCAGCGCAGCCCGAGCGAAGGGCAGGCTTACGCCCATCTGGAACCTCTTGCATGGCGAACCTTGGGCGAAGGCCTGCTGTTGATCGACATGTACGAACAGGGCGACGCTGCGAACAGCGAGCCGACCGCAGCGGCACAGACTGCATTCCAGCATTCGGGCTTGTTGGCGCGCATCTGGCGCTGGGTATGTGCTCCGCGACGGTGATCAATGGTTGCTGTGCTACATTCGCGCCCATGAATTTGCGTCGCGCCTTCTATTTTTGGTTTTGGTTCTCAGTCCCTGGCGGATGAGAGGCAAGCGCGCAAGCACCTGATTACTTCCCACCCAACCGCCGATGCTGCAAAGCCCGGCGGTTTTTTGTTTTCCGAACTTCCTTTTCCGATTTCCTTATCCACCTCCACAGAAAGAGCGCGATGACTGCAGCAGCACAACCTTCCAGCGATGCCTGGTACCGAAGCGTCGAGAAAACCAGCCAGACCGACGACGAACGCATCAAGGAAATCACCGTGCTGCCCCCACCCGAGCATTTGATCCGCTTTTTCCCGATTCAGGGAACCCGAACGGAAAGCCTGATCACCCGCACCCGCCGCACCATCCACGACATCATGGTGGGACAGGACGATCGGCTGCTGGTAGTCATCGGCCCCTGCTCTATCCACAACGCCGACGCAGCGCTGGAATACGCCCGTAAGCTTGCGCCAGTGCGTGAGCAGTACCAGGACACGCTGGAGATCGTGATGCGCGTGTACTTCGAAAAACCCCGCACCACGGTGGGCTGGAAGGGCCTGATCAATGACCCCTACCTGGACGAGAGCTACCGCATCGACGAGGGCCTGCGCATTGCGCGCCAGCTGCTGATCGAAATCAACCGCGTGGGCGTGCCCGCGGGAAGTGAGTTCCTGGATGTGATTTCGCCCCAGTACATTGGAGACCTGATCAGCTGGGGCGCCATCGGTGCGCGTACCACCGAGAGCCAAGTGCACCGCGAACTGGCTTCGGGCCTGTCGGCGCCGATTGGCTTCAAGAACGGAACCGATGGCAATATCCGCATTGCCACCGATGCCATCCAATCGGCCAGCCGCGGGCACCACTTCCTGTCAGTGCACAAAAACGGCCAGGTGGCCATCGTGGACACCAAGGGCAACCAGGATTGCCACGTCATCCTGCGCGGTGGCAAGGCGCCTAACTACGACGCCGAGAGCGTGGCTGCGGCCTGCAAGGACCTGGCCGCCGCCAAGCTGCCTGCGAGCTTGATGGTCGATTGCAGCCACGCCAATAGCAGCAAGCAGCACGAACGTCAGCAGGTCGTCGCAAGCAATATTGCCGAGCAGATCGCCGGCGGTTCGCGCTGCGTCTTCGGCCTGATGATCGAAAGCCATCTTGTGGCAGGTGCGCAGAAGTTCACGCCGGGCAAGGACCATGCGGCTGATCTGGTCTATGGCCAAAGTATCACTGACGCCTGCCTCGGCTGGGACGCGTCCATGGAAAGCCTCGATGAGCTCTCCAAGGCAGTTGCAAAACGGCGCGCGAGCGCGGCAGCGCAGGCGGTGTAAGCTGAAATGACGTGCTCGCAGCAACCGGTAATGGCCTGTTCGCGGGCGATCCTGTAGTTCTCAGAAAGGCCCAAGCCCATGCACCGTGAAGTCATTGTTTCCCTGGATCGGAGCCAGGAATTTCAGCTCGATACGTCCGCAGCCGAGCCCATGGCGCAGGATGTCGCCCGGCGCTGGCTGGACGACGAGTTCACCCGCCTGGAATGCGAGCCCCTGCGCGCCAGTGGCAAACTGCTGCTGGCCGACAAGGTGCTGACTGTGGCGCAGTCGGCAGGGCCATCGTTGCTGTCCGATGCGGTGTGGTTTCGCCAGTTCGCGCTAGCCGCACAGGGCGCTTTGGCCAAGCCCATCGTGCGCGTCGATTTGCAGAGTCTGACAATCAGCTACTGAGCAGGAATTTTCAAGGAAAATAGGCCTTAAACGCCCGCTGGTATTGCGCAAGTAGCTATTGAAATTATAGCTAAATGTGGGGCGGAAACGCAGACGCGGCTCCGCTTGTGGAGATTCGCTGTTTCAAGCCACAGCGCCCAGCGTCGCCAGCAGGCGCTCGTGCACCTCGCCAAATGCACCATTGCTCATGCACACGATGTGGTCTCCGGGCTTTGCGGCTTCTAGCAGCTGGGCCAGCAAGCTGTCGATGTCGGCGGCAGTGCTGGCACGCAGCCCATCAGCGCCGGCGGCGGGCGCAAGCGCTTGCGCTGCGTCCCAGTCGAGCCCCGCCGTATGACAGAACGCCAGGTCCGCTGCCTCCAGGGCCCATGGCAACTGGGCCTTCATCGCGCCCAGTTTCATGGTGTTGCTGCGTGGTTCGAACGCCGCCAGGATGCGTGCGTCCGGCCCGATCTGTCGCCGCAGGCCGTCCAGCGTGGTGCGAATAGCGGTCGGGTGGTGCGCGAAATCGTCGTAGACAGTGATGCCGCGCACCACGCCCCGAATCTCCATCCGCCGGCGCACGTTGTGAAATGAGTGCAAGGCTTGCGCTGCCAAATCCGGCGCAACGCCCACATGGTTGGCCGCAGCAATCGCAGCCAGAGCGTTGAGCTGGTTGTGCATTCCGCTCAACCCCCATTCCACGCGGCCGACGCGCTGGCCGCGCAGCAGCACATCAAACGCTCCGGGCTCACCGTCTGCCGTCCAGTCGCTCACGGCGCTGCCGAAACTGCGCACCTCGCTCCAACAGCCTGCATGCAGCACACGCGCCAGGCTCTCTTCAAGGCCGTTCACTACCACGCAGCCCTCGCTCGGCATGGTGCGCACGAGGTGGTGGAACTGGCGCTCGATGGCCGGCAGGTCGTCAAAGATGTCGGCGTGGTCGAACTCCAGGTTGTTCAGCACGGCAGTGCGCGGCCGGTAATGAACGAACTTGCTGCGCTTGTCGAAGAACGCGGTGTCGAATTCGTCCGCTTCGATCACGAACAAGGGCGCGCTGCCATCGCCTGGACGCGCAGATGCGCCGAGCCGGGCGGAAACGCCGAAGTCCAGCGGCACGCCGCCCACCAAAAATCCTGGCGTCATTCCTGCATGTTCCAAGATCCAGGCCAGCATGGAGGTGGTGGTGGTCTTGCCGTGAGTGCCCGCCACGGCCAGCACATGGCGCCCGGTGAGCACGTGCTCACTTAACCATTGCGGTCCACTGGTATAGGGTGCGCCCGCATTCAAAATGGCTTCCATCAAGGGAAATTTAGGGCTGCCGTCGGCCAACCTGGCGCGGCTGACCACGTTGCCGACGACAAACATGTCCGGTGTCAGAGCCATCTGTTCGGCGCCATAGCCTTCTATCAGCTCGATGCCGAGAGCGCGCAACTGGTCGCTCATTGGTGGGTAGACGCCGGCATCGCAGCCGGTGACCCGATGGCCAGCCTCGCGCGCAAGGGCTGCCAGCCCGCCCATGAAGGTGCCGCAGATGCCCAAGATGTGAATATGCATGGGCCGCGATTCTAGGATCCTCTGCCATGGAGCCAGTCCTGCAATGGCAAACTGCGCTGCCATTACAGGGACTTCCGACACGCACTTGGCAACCTGTCCACAAGACCCGCAAGACCCACCATCCCGCGGGGCGGCGCCGGCCGGGCGACAATGCACCGGTGTTGACCTCTGACTCTCAGCTTTCTGTTGAAATCGCCCGCACCGCCGCGCGCCTCGTCGTGGAGGAGGGCGCAGACCTTGGCCGTGCCAAGCGACAGGCGCTCAATGACCTTGGCGCCCCACCACGAACACCTCTGCCCGACAACGCTTTGATGGACGAGGCGATCCGCGAGCACATTGCGCTGTTTTGCGCCGACACGCAGCCGGCGGAGTTGCGTGCCCTGCGCGAATTGGCGTTGCTGTGGATGCAGCGACTGGAAGCATTTCGGCCCTACCTGGGCGGTGCTGTGTGGAATGGCACTGCCACGCAGCATTCAGACGTCTATCTGCAGTTGTTCTGCGACGACCCCAAGTCTGCGGAGATTCTGCTGATCGACCAAGGGGTGAACTACGCGCCGAGTACCGTGCGAGGGCTGCATGGCAAGCCAGTCGAAGCACTGACGATTGCGGCTCCGCCTATCGATGCCCGCGCCACACACGCCGAGCGCGTGGGCATCCACTTGCTCATTTACGACCATGACGACCTGCGCGGCGCCCTACGCGCCAGCAGCGACGGCCGCGTGCCGCGCGGAAATGCAGACGCGGTGAAGGCACTTTTGTCGGAGACACCTCTTGGCTGACGATTCTCAATCTCGGAATCCCCCTGTCACATCGGATCCCGATGCAGTGAACAGTTCCCGGCGCCTGGCGCTGTATGGCGGAGTCGGAGCCGTGGCGGCAGCTGCAGGCTCCAGCTGGGCATGGTGGCGGTTCCAGCCACACGCGATTTCGGACACGCCGGGCGCGGCAAGTGTGGTGACTACTTTTTTCAGGCAGAGCTTTGAAACCCCTGACGGCGAGAGCGTGCAGGTCGCCAACTTCGCGGGAAAGCCTTTGTTGCTCAATTTCTGGGCTACCTGGTGCCCGCCCTGCGTGGCCGAGCTTCCCATGCTGGACGCGTTTCTTGGCGAGCAGAAGGCGCGCGGCTGGCAGGTGCTGGGCTTGGCGGTGGACCAACCTTCGGCCGTGCGTAAGTTTCTGGCGCGCAGCCCGGTGGCGTTTCCGGTTGGGATGGCCGGACTGGAGGGCACGGAGCTGTCGCGCGCCTTAGGCAACCTGACCGGGGGTCTTCCGTTTACCGTGGTATTTGACGCGGATGGGCGCGTGCGGCACCGTAAAATGGGACAGCTGGAGCCTCAGGATCTTGAGGCGTGGGTTCGCAGCTTGGCATAGCACTTTTTTGAATGGCGGGCGTTTTTGGTTTTTCGAGAAAGTTGCTGCGAAATAGGTTGCGATGCGGCAACTAGTGTGAAATTGAGTTAAATTCGCGCTCTGTTCTGAATTTGCCGCTGGAGCTTCCATGGATTTGCGAAAACTCAAAACCCTGATCGACCTCGTGTCTGAGTCGAATGTTTCCGAGCTGGAGATCACCGAGGCGGAAGGCAAGGTGAGGATCGTTAAAAGCGGCGCGACTGCAGTGCCTCAATTTTCTCCGGCAGCGGCTGCGGCTGCTCCCAGCACTGCGCCCGCTGCAGCTCCCGTCGCCAGCCTCCCCGCGCCGGCAGCCGCTGCAGCCGAGCCCGAGGGTCACATCGTCAAGTCTCCCATGGTGGGCACTTTTTACCGTGCGTCCAGCCCTGGCGCCAAGTCTTTCGTCGAAGTGGGCAGTGTGGTCAAGGAAGGCGAGACCATCTGCATCATCGAAGCGATGAAGATTCTCAACGAGATTGAGGCCGACAAGTCCGGCAAGATCGCCCGCATCTTGGGCGAAAACGGTCAGGCTGTTGAGTACGGGCAGCCGCTGTTCGTCATCGAGTAAGCAGCGCATGACCAAGCTAGCAACGCCCAAGCGCCGGGAGGGTGGCCATGTTTAAAAAGATTCTGATTGCGAACAGAGGAGAGATCGCCCTGCGTATTCAGCGCGCCTGCTCTGAACTGGGCATCAAGGCGGTCATGGTCTATTCCGAGGCAGACCGCGACGCCAAGTACATCAAGCTGGCTGAAGAAGCGGTTTGCATCGGCCCTGCGCCTTCGCCTCTGAGCTACCTGAATATGCCGGCCATCATTTCGGCGGCGGAAGTGACCGACGCCGAGGCGATTCACCCTGGCTATGGCTTTCTGTCAGAGAACGCCGATTTTGCCGAGCGCGTCGAAAAAAGTGGCTTCCAGTTCATCGGCCCCTCGCCCGAATCGATCCGCATCATGGGCGACAAGGTGTCTGCCAAGCAGGCCATGATCAAAGCCGGGGTGCCTTGCGTCCCGGGCTCCGATGGAGAGCTGCCGGACGATCCGGTGCAGATTCGGCGCATCGCAAAAACCGTAGGCTATCCGGTCATCATCAAGGCGGCCGGCGGCGGCGGCGGTCGTGGGATGCGGGTGGTTCACACTGAGGCCGCATTGGTCAATGCGGTGCAGATGACCAAAGCCGAGGCGGGCAGCGTGTTCGGCAACCCGGCGGTGTACATGGAGAAGTTTCTTCAGAATCCGCGCCACATCGAAATTCAAATTCTGGCCGACAAGCACCGCAACGCGGTGTACCTGGGCGAGCGCGATTGCTCCATGCAGCGCCGTCATCAAAAGGTGATCGAGGAGGCGCCAGCACCGGGCATTCCGCGAAAACTGATTGAGCGCATCGGCGAGCGCTGCGTGGCGGCGGTCAAGAAGATCGGCTATCGCGGCGCCGGCACTTTTGAATTTCTGTACGAAGACGGCGAGTTCTACTTCATCGAGATGAACACGCGCGTACAGGTCGAGCATCCGGTGACTGAGTGGGTCACAGGCGTGGACATAGTGCGGACCCAGATCATGGTGGCGGCTGGCGAAAAGCTGCCTTTTACCCAGAAGCAGATCCAGCTCAACGGTCATGCAATCGAATGCCGCATTAATGCGGAAGACGCTTACAAGTTCACCCCTTCGCCAGGGCGCATTACGACTTGGCACGCGCCCGGAGGTCCCGGTGTGCGCGTGGATTCGCACGTCTACACCAATTACTACGTGCCGCCGAATTACGACTCGATGATCGGCAAGCTCATCGTGCACGGCGACACGCGCGAGCAGGCTTTGGCGCGTATGCGTACGGCGCTGTCGGAGACCGTCATTGAAGGCATCAACACCAACGTGCCGCTGCACCGCGAATTGATGGTCGACGCCAGCTTCGTGGCCGGTGGCACCAACATTCATTATCTGGA
Organism: Burkholderiales bacterium; assembly: GCA_038243365.1. GTDB lineage: Bacteria > Pseudomonadota > Gammaproteobacteria > Burkholderiales > Burkholderiaceae_C > Simplicispira. The sequence continues at coordinate 7,761 of JBBSRE010000005.1, forward strand.
GCAGTGGCTGTCGCAGCGCCAGCGCTGACGTTTTCATTGGCGAGGCGCACCGCATGAGCATGCAAGAATTAAGTCTGGGCTGCCCGCAGGACCAGGTGGATGCACTGTCCGACGCGTTGGAGGCGCTGGACGCGCTGAGCGTATCGGTGGAAGACGCGGACGCCCACACCGATGCCGAACAGGCCTTGTTCGGTGAGCCTGGAATGCCGGCGCCGCGCAGCGCCTGGGCGCGCAGCCGGGTCGTCGCGCTTTTTCAGAACGAGGCTGTGGCGCGCGAAGCGCTTGAGCTGCTGCAGGTGCAGGAGTTTTTCAAGGGCTGCGAGCTGTTGGAGCTGGCGCCGCTCGCCGAGCAAGATTGGGTGCGCCTCACCCAATCTCAGTTCACGCCAGTTCCTATCACGCCCACGTTTTGGATTGTGCCCACCTGGCACGAGCCGCCAGCGCAAGCACGCCAAGTGATTCGGCTGGATCCTGGGCTGGCATTCGGTACAGGAACCCATCCGACCACGCGCATGTGCCTGCGCTGGATTGCCCAACGTTCTGCAATTGCAGCGGGATCGAACGCGCTCGGGCGAGTACTGGATTACGGCTGCGGGTCCGGCATTCTCGCCATCGGTGCGGCCACGTTTGGCGCAACTGATATTGATGCAGTGGATATTGACCCTGCGGCCGTTGAGGCCACCCGCTACAACGCTCAGGCCAATGGTGTCGCGCTGAACAGCGGCCTGCCCGACCGCACCCATGGCAACTACGACACGGTGCTGGCCAACATTCTCGCCACGCCGCTGCGCGTGCTGGCGCCGCTGCTGTGTGCCCATGTGGCCCCCGGAGGGCGGCTTGTGCTGGCCGGTATTCTCGAGCGCCAAGTGGAAGAATTGCAGGAAGCCTATGCGCCTTGGCTGGCGCTGGTGGTGGAAGACCAGGAAGACGGTTGGGTGCTGATGACCGCCAAGGCTTGATTCTGCGCTGCGCCATCATTTCTGCCATGGTCCGCCTATGAGCCAGACCACGCGTTGCCCCTCCTGCCACACCCGGTTCAAGGTGGTCGCGGACCAGTTGCGCATCTCGGATGGCTGGGTGCGGTGCGGTCAATGCAACCAGGTGTTTGACGCGACGCATTCTCTGGAGGCTGCACCTCCACCCGCCATGTTTCCCGACATGAATCTGGAGAGCTTGCGCGGACCGGTTGCGCGAGCGCAGGTAACGGCAGCGCCGCAAGAGGCTTGGAAGATGGCGGGGCCAGCTCAAGCGTCCGCTCAGCGTCGCGTTGACGATTCAGCCGACAGGGCGTTGCGGTTTCCCTCCAATTCACCACCGGCGCCGGCAGTGCCAGTAGCGCCGGTAGCCCGCTTCGAGTCGCGCGGGGAAAGTGAACGCCTGCGCAACGAAAGCTTTCGTGAGGAGAGCCCGCCGGATTTCGAGAACACGGTTCCTGCGGAACTCTGGTCAGATCTGGAAGAGGAAAAGCCACTGTTTCCAGCTGCGGCGCAGCCGTTTGTGGCGGAGCCCCGGTTTGTTGCAGAGCAGCCAAAAAACTCCCCGCTTGAATCCCCGCAGGTCGAGAGCAGCGCTATTGCGAGCTATCAAAGGGAAGTGCCCGAAGCACCATTCCCGCCCCCGCGCGCCCAGCCATTGGGCATGGATCGGCTGGAAGGGGTTTCTCCTGCCGGCGCCATGCTGCACCGCGCGGACGCTACAGCGGGCAAACTGACCAGCGCATCGGCATCGGGCACGTACAAGCGTGGCGGCTATGAACTGCCCGGGTCAGATACGGGCGACGAGGCCGACGACTGGCCGTTATTCTCTGATACCTCAGCCCAAAGCCCGAAGGGTGCATCCGCGCAGTCCTCTCAGGATGGCGTGTACCGGCTAAACGAACCGGACGCGCATGACGCTGCGGAGCCAGACCTCGCGCATTTCATCGCGGAATTCACCGAGCAGCGGGACAGTCGCCGGCCTGATCAAGGCGCTTGGCAGGAAGAAGCGTACCGCACTGATGAGCTGTCAACCGGCCGGCGCGAACCGACTTTGGATCCCGAGAGACCGATTCAAACCGGCGTTCGCTTTCCTTCGGAAGATCCAGTATCGGCCGCAGACGATGTGCAGGATTGGCACCTGTCAAGCGCAGGCTCAGACTTGTCACGCGCAGGCTCAGTGCTCCCTGCTGCGACACGTGTCCCCGACACCGGCCGAGCAGAACTGGTTGAACCGGACGATGGGCTTGATATCGAGCTCGTCGATTCCGAATGGGACGAAGAGCCCCAGGCCCGGCCAGAGCCGTCCGCCGTTCCCGAGCCCTCATTTGTACGTCACGCGCGGCGCCGTGCGTTTTGGTCGGGCACGACGGTACGCGCCGGCCTCTGGCTCGCCGCACTGTTGCTGGCTGGATTGCTGCTCGGCCAATTGGCGGTGCACCACCGTGATCTGTTGGCAGCGGGATTTCCCCAGACACGTGCGTGGTTGGTCAGTCTGTGTCAACCCTTGCGGTGTGTGGTGGAACCGCACCGAGATATCGGCGCGATTCTGGTGGACGGTTCTTCCTTCAACCGTACCCAAGGAGATCGCTACCAGTTTCTTTTGACACTGCGCAACCAGTCGGCACTGGCCGTGCGGGCGCCTGTCATCGAGCTCACGCTCACAGACGTACAGGACCAGCCTGTGGTCCGGCGTGTGCTGCAGGCGGATGAACTTCGTTTACCCGACGTGTTTCAGCCCCAACAGGAATGGAGCGGCGAAATGCCCATGATCATGGCGCCCGGCACGGCACGCATCGCTGGCTATCGGGTGCTGGCTTTTTATCCCAATTGAGGCGCGGCCTCGAACGATCGGTTTTCATGGCAGTTTTGATTTGTGGCTCGCTGGCGTTTGACACCATCATGAATTTTGAGGGCCGCTTCGGCGACCAGAGTCTTCCTGAGCAATTGCACATCCTGAACGTCTCTTTCCTGGTGCCCTCCCTCCGTCGGGATTTCGGTGGCTGTGCAGGCAACATTTCGTATGCGCTCAAGCTGCTGGGCGGCGATCCGCTGCCCATGGCGACCCTGGGCAGCGACGGAGGCGACTACCTCGCTAGGCTTCAAGAACTTGGTATCCGCACCTCGTTCGTTCGCCAGGTAGACGATGCGTACACCGCGCAGGCCATGATCATGACCGACCGCGACAACAACCAGTTCACCGCGTTTCATCCCGGCGCGATGATGCAAGCGCACCGCACCCGCATTGAAGGCCTATCGGCCGAAGACGTGCGCCTGGGAATCATCGCGCCCGACGGCCGTGATGCGATGCTGGAACATGCGCAGCAGTTCAAGACCGAAAAGATTCCGTTCGTTTTTGACCCCGGGCAGGGGCTTCCCATGTTCTCAGGGGAAGAATTGGGGAGGTTTGTGGAGGCGGCGGATTGGGTCACCGTGAACGATTACGAGGCCAAGATGCTGTGTGACCGCACAGACTTGACGCTCGAAGAACTTTCCAAAAAAGTACGAGGTTTGGTAGTAACACTTGGAGCAGAGGGCTGCGACGTGTGGGAGAAAGGCATTAACACCAGAGTCGCGCCCATCAAGCCGCATGCGCAGGTTGACCCCACAGGTTGCGGCGACGCCTGGCGTGGCGCGTTGCTCTACGGCCTGGAGCAAGGTTGGTCGCTGGTGCAGTGTGCAGAACTTGGCAATCGCATGGGAGCGGCCAAGATCGCGAGCCAGGGTCCTCAGAACTATCAGATCGCGTTTCGAGGGTCGGCCGATATGGCGTGAAGCAGCCGCACATGGGTCTGCGTTTTGTGACGCACCTGCGTGGTTTCGGATATCCGTTTGCGTGGACAGCTTGGCGAGACGCAAAATCCCGCGCGCGGACTGAGTGCGCATCTGAGCACCCCAGTGCGACGGCCATCGCGCCCCTATTTTTGGTGGGGGCAGGCAGCTCGACCGTCATCTGAAACTGCGCGAATCCACTGTGGTCTGCCGCGCCACCAACGAACAGGCAAAAAAAACCGGCGCTGAGCGCCGGTGAGGAAAGCACAAGAATGTGCTTCAGGGCTTGGAGCCGGTTGGGAACGGCCAGGCTGCCTGTGTATTGATGGTCGTATGCGGTGCCGCTGCCGGCTTGCGGTCCATCTTTTTGGCTGCCGGCTTTTTGGCGGAGCTGGCTGCTTTTTTGGCTGCAGGCTTTGCGGCTGACTTTGAAGTCGAACCAGACTTGGCGGGAGAAGCAGTTTTTTTGGCAGCTGGCGCTGCCTTCTTGGTTGCCGCAGGCTTTTTGGCAGCCACCGCTTTCTTGGCGGGCGCAGCTTTTTTGGCGGCAGAAGTTTTCTTGGCGGGAGCTGCCTTCTTGGCCGCTACCGCTTTTTTGGCCGGTGACGACTTCTTTGCTGGCATCGACTTCTTTGCTGCGCTCTTCGCTTTGGAAGGCATGGCCTTCTTCGCGACAGTGGCCTTCTTGGCGGCTACCGTCTTTTTGGCGGGCGCTGACTTTTTGGCTGCCATGGCTTTTGTCGCTGGCGCTACTTTCTTGGCTGGGGTGGCCTTTTTCGCTGGCGCCGACTTCTTCGCCGCTACCGCTTTCTTCGCGGGCATTGCCTTTTTCGCAGGCATGGCCTTCTTGGCCGGCGCTGCTTTCTTGGCGGGGGTCGCTTTCTTGGCTACGGCCTTGGGGGGCGCCGCTTTCTTGGCTGCCGTGGTTTTGGCAGGCGCAGCTTTCTTCACAGGGGTCGCGGCCTTGGCGGCCGGCTTCTTCGCAGTTGCCATCATGTTCTCCTTGAGTCAATGAGCAAAGAGCACTCCACGCCTGCTTCGGACACGGAGAGATTCAAACAACCTGGCGCGACGCACCAGGCCCTGAATGGAAATGCCCCGCCCGCGCGGCTTGTCAGCAGCGGCGCGAGCGGTGGGCATGGATAAATCTTCATCGATCAAGGCGGATGGTGGAACCGGTCAGTCCCAGGCCAATGCACCGCCAGACTGGTATTCAATAACGCGCGTTTCGAAGAAGTTGCGTTCCTTCTTCAGATCGATCATTTCACTCATCCATGGGAACGGATTTTCTTCGTTCGGAAAGAGTGGCTCCAACCCGATCTGGGACGCGCGCCGATTAGCGATGTAGCGCAGATAACCCTTGAACATGGATGCATTCATGCCCAGAACTCCTCGCGGCATCGTGTCTTCGGCATAGCGGTATTCGAGCTCGACCGCTTTGCGAAAGAGCTCCTCGATTTCCTGCTTGAAGGCCGTCGTCCAGAGGTGCGGGTTTTCCAGTTTGATGGTGTTGACCAAATCAATGCCGAAATTGCAGTGCATGGATTCGTCACGCAGGATGTACTGGTATTGCTCTGCGGCGCCGGTCATCTTGTTCTGGCGGCCCAACGCCAGAATTTGGGTAAAGCCGACGTAGAAAAACAGCCCTTCCATCAGGCAGGCGAACACGATCAACGATTTGAGCAACGCCTGATCGGCTTCCGGCGTTCCTGTGTTGAACATGGGGTCCATGATCACGTCGATGAACGGGATCAGGAACTCGTCCTTGTCGCGAATCGAACCGATCTCGTTGTACGCGTTGAAAATCTCACTCTCATCGAGACCGAGTGATTCAACGATGTATTGGTAAGCGTGGGTGTGGATTGCTTCTTCAAACGCCTGCCGCAGCAAGAATTGCCGGCACTCCGGTGCGGTGACGTGCCGGTAGGTTCCCAACACGATGTTGTTGGCGGCGAGCGAGTCGGCTGTGACGAAAAAACCCAGGTTGCGCTTGATGATGCGACGCTCGTCTTCAGTTAGGCCGTTAGGGTCGCGCCATAACGCGATATCGCGCGTCATGTTCACTTCCTGCGGCATCCAATGGTTGGCGCAGCTCGCCAGATATTTATCCCAGGCCCAGTTGTACTTGAAAGGCACCAGCTGGTTGACGTCGGTCTTGCCGTTGATGATGCGTTTGTCGCTGGCGCTCACGCGGCGCGATTCTTTGCCGGACGCCGCAGCGGCTGGCGACGCGACTGAGGGTTGCTCGGCACTCGCTGGCTGTTCATGTGATGCAGTCGGCGTCGGCTCTGCAGACCGCGTTGCGTTGCTCGCGGCGGGGAGAGTTGATTCTTGCGAAAGAGGAGTGACTTCTTCGTCCCAGGTCAGCATGGTGTTTCCAGTGCTCGCATTATGAGAGCACTGCTCCGAAATGAAAAGCGCGCGGGCGCGGCGCGACGCGGTTTTTGTTGCTTCACAGCACATGCGCCTACAAATGACGCGTGTGCGCAAGCCGATGAAGTGCAGAAGCGATGCCTATTGGCATGCCTCGCAATCGGGGTTGTCGATGGAGCAGAACTGCACATCGCTCGCGGGAAGAGTCGCAGCGGCGGCGCTTGGTGGATGCTCCTGCATCTGGTTGCCCACTGCGTTGTGGTGACGCGAGTGCACAGTGCTCATCTCTACATGCGTGGCCGATTGCGTGCGAAGGTAGTACGTGGTTTTGAGGCCGCGCACCCAAGCAAGCTTGTAAGTTTCATCCAGAGTTTTACCCGACGCGCCGGCCATGTAAATGTTGAGGCTCTGCCCTTGGTCAATCCACTTCTGGCGGCGCGACGCGGATTCCACCAGCCATTTCGGCGCTACTTCAAAAGCGGTTGAATACAGAGCCTTGAGTTCGGCAGGGACGCGGTCGATAGGCTGCAAGGAGCCCTTGAAATGCTTGAGGTCCATGAGCATGACGTCATCCCAAATGCCGCATGCCTTGAGGTCCTGCACCAAGCCGTGGTTGATGACGGTGAATTCACCCGAAAGGTTGGATTTCACCGACAGGTTGCCAAAGCACGGCTCGATGGATGCGTCGACTCCGACGATATTAGAGATGGTGGCAGTGGGTGCAATTGCCACGCAGTTGGAATTGCGCATACCTTGACGAACAATCTTGCTGCGCAGTGAGGCCCAGTCCAACTGGCTGGATCGATCGACCTCGACGTGCCCTCCGCGCTCTTGTGCCAAGAGGTCCAGCGTATCGAGCGGCAGGATGCCGCGATCCCAAAGCGAGCCTTTAAACGTGCTGTAGCGTCCGCGCTCGGCGGCGAGGTCACTCGACGCGTCATAAGCGAAATACGCCAGTGCTTCGGCCGAACTGTCAGCGAATTCAACGGCTTCATCGGACGCGTAGGGAATGCGCAAAGCATAGAGCGCATCCTGAAAACCCATCATGCCCAGACCCACGGGACGATGACGCAGGTTCGAGTCGCGCGCCTTCTTCACGGCGTAGTAGTTGATGTCGATCACGTTGTCCAGCATGCGCATCGCAGTCGCAACGGTGCGACGCAGTTTTTCGTGATCCAGTGATGTCTTGCCTTCTGGGCTGGTGCTCAGATGATTCAGCAGATTCACCGAGCCGAGGTTGCAAACAGCGGTTTCCTGGTCGCTGGTGTTGAGCGTGATTTCAGTGCACAAATTGCTCGAATGCACCACGCCTGCATGTTGTTGCGGCGAGCGCACGTTGCAGGCATCCTTGAACGTGATCCAAGGGTGCCCTGTCTCGAACAGCATGGTGAGCATCTTGCGCCACAGGTCGGTTGCTTCGATGGATTTGCTGGGCTTGATCTCGCCGCGGGCAGCGCGTTCTTCATAGGCCACATAGGCGCGTTCGAAATCAGCACCGAAGCGATCGTGCAGGTCCGGCACATCGGAAGGGGAAAACAGTGTCCATCGACCTTTCTCCATCACACGGCGCATGAACAGGTCAGGAATCCAGTTGGCGGTGTTCATGTCGTGCGTGCGGCGGCGGTCGTCGCCGGTGTTCTTGCGCAGTTCCAGAAACTCTTCCACGTCCAGATGCCATGATTCCAGGTACGCGCAGACAGCGCCTTTGCGCTTGCCGCCCTGATTGACGGCGACGGCCGTGTCGTTCACCACCTTGAGGAAAGGCACCACGCCCTGCGATTCGCCGTTGGTGCCCTTGATGTGGCTCCCTAGCGCACGCACGCGGGTCCAGTCGTTGCCCAGTCCACCAGCAAACTTGGACAGCAGCGCGTTCTCCTTGATAGATTCGTAGATGCCGTCCAGGTCGTCTGGCACTGTCGTGAGGTAGCAGCTTGAAAGCTGGGACCTGCGCGTGCCGCTGTTGAACAGCGTGGGGGTGCTGGACATGAAATCGAACGCCGACAGAAGTTCGTAGAACTCGATCGCTTTGGCTTCCCGGTCCACTTCGTTCAGCGACAGGCCCATGGCCACCCGCATGAAAAAGCTTTGCGGCATTTCAATGCGCTTCTTCTGAACATGCAGGAAATACCGGTCATAGAGCGTCTGCAGCCCAAGGTAGTCAAACTGGAGATCGCGTTCGGGTTTAAGCGCTGCGGCTAGGCGCTGCAGGTCGAACTGCAGTAGTTTCTCGTCCAGCACGCCGTGTAGCACGCCTTCACGCAGCAACCGCGGGAAGGCCTCGCGCAATGCGCCTCCCATGTTGCTCAGACTGCACTCTGCGTCTAGCACTTCGCGTGCAATCGTGTGCAGCAGCAAGCGCGCGGTCACGTAGCTGTAGTCGGGGTCTCTTTCAATCAGCGTGCGTGCCGACAGGATCGAGGCTTTGTAGACATCGTCAAGCGCAATCCCGTCGTACACGTTGCGAAGGGTCTCCTGAATAACGGGCCGGGCAGATACGTGGTCGCCCAGGCCGTGACAGCACGCTTGCACCAAGCCTTCCAGCTTTTGCGTGTCCAGGGGCAGACGCTCCCCCAGATGCACGACGTGAATCAGCGGGCCGGACGCGTTTTGAGTGGTGGCAGCATGGCGCGCACGCTCCTGCGCCCGTTGCTCACGGTAGAGCACATAGGCACGTGCAACGTCGTGGTGCTCGCCACGCATCAGACCGCGTGCGACTTGGTCCTGGACATCTGCGATGTGGAAAGTGCCCCCGCTGGGTCGCGAGCGCATCAGCGCTCGCGTGACGTGCTGGGTCAGGCTCTCGACGGCTTCGCGAATGCTGGTCGAGGAAGCGCTCTGCGTCCCCCGTACCGCCAGAAATGCCTTCATCAGCGCCACCGATATTTTCTGCGGCTCGAACGGCACTACGGCGCCGTTGCGGCGAATGATCTGGTGCTGGGAGAACGGGGTGGTGGCGAAAGAGGATTCTGTGGCGGCAGCGGCCGGCATCGGGGGCGCTATTGCGGGCGGAGAAGCGGGTGCGATGGTTTGCATGGCGTCCTTGACTGAGAGGGGGCAAAAAAAGGGGCCATTCGCGTGGCCGTGCCGACACTATAGGTAGTGTCTGTGTAGATATCAATACGCTACCGCTAGTGTTTTGCAAGTTTTCGACACCGAGCTTGCATTCGGCTTGTTGCAGCCCGCACCAAGTGGCCGTGTCACAGGTGAACCTCACGCTGCGCGGACGTCTGGGCGAATTTTTGTCGTCCATGTCGCATGGTTGCTAGCTTCCATGGAGACAAAAAAATTTTGCATGCGAGCTCGATTCCAACGACCTCCAAAAAGGCAGAGGCGTCGTGCTTTTCGGCGGCCGCCCGAGAGATACCTGCCGAGACGGTATCTATGCCACACGTGAGCGCGTGAGCGCGTCTGCGTGTCCCTACAGGTGTGTGCGGACCGCTCGACGTCCGCACCTTCCTACGCGGCTATGCGCCTGGAAACCGAAGGATGTCGTTCGGCAGCAAGCGACGCAGCAAGGCCCAGTCGAAGCCCGAGCCGGGATCCGCCTTGCGTCCTGGGGCGATGTGCTCGTGGCCGGCGATATGCGCGATGGGATAGCGTTCGGCCAATGCGCGTCCCAGGGTAGCCAGCGTGGTGTATTGCTCAGGTTCGAACGTGAAGCCTTCAAGCCCTTCAAGCTCGACCCCGATGGAATCGTCGTTGCAGTCCGCTCTTTCGCGGTACCAGGATGTGCCGGCATGCCAGGCGCGGTCGTCGCAGCTGACGAACTGGAGCAATTCGCCCGTGCGACGAATAAAAAAGTGCGCGGACACCCGCATCCCGCGCAGCTGAGCGTAATAAGAATGCTGGCTGCAATCGAGGGTGCCCAGAAACAAGGATTCGACCGCAGAGCCGCCGTACTCGCCGGGGGGAAGGCTGATCGAATGCACCACCAGGAGATCCACCTGAGCATTGGGCGGCCGCGCGCCGAAGTGCGGCGAAGGGCGAGGCGCCGCTGCGCGGTACCAGCCCTGACGCCACTCGGTTTGCGGATCAGGCGTCGGAATCGGGCTCACTGCTGCTCGTGTCGCCTGGCGCGGTGATGTTCAACCGGGCAATGCGGTATCGAATCTGGCGCAGGCTGATTCCCAGTTTGGCGGCCGTAGCCGTCCTGTTGAAATGGCTCTCTTGCAGAGCGCGCACCAGGATGCTGCGTTCCTGCTGATCCAGCCATGCCTGGAGATCGCTCGGCAGGGGCGCGGTGGCAGGGAGCGCATTTGCGGCAGCGGACTGATCATCTGCAAGCGTCGCCTCCTGCGGGCCTGTAGCCTCCGACACCGTCGAGACCGCACAGTCGACATACAGCGCCTCCCCGTCTCCGAGCGCGACCGCGCGGTGCAACAAGTTTTCGAGTTCGCGAACGTTGCCTGTCAGCGGGTGCGCGGCAATCGCGGCCACGGTGGCGTCGGTCAAAGGCGGAGCGGGCGTGCCGGCTTCGCGGGCAATGCGCGTCAGCAGCGCAACGCAAAGGGCTGGCAGATCTTCCCGACGTTCACGCAAAGGCGGTACCACCACTTCGATGACGTTAAGGCGGTAGTACAGGTCCTGGCGAAAGCGCCCGCTCTGCACGTCTGCCGCGAGATCGCGGTGCGTGGCACTGACGATACGCACGTCAACCGGTTCCTCCTGCGTGGCGCCCAGCGGCCGCACGCTGCGCTCCTGGATGGCACGCAGCAATTTCGACTGCATGGCGAGGGGCAGGTCGCCAATTTCATCGAGGAAAAGTGTGCCGCCCTGCGCTGCCTGAAAATAACCTAGGCGATCGTGGGTTGCGCCGGTGTAGGAACCTTTGCGGGCCCCAAAAAACTCGGCCTCGAGCAAGGCTTCCGGGATGGCGCCGCAATTGACGGCCACCCATGGCCCGTCAGCGCGCTGGCTGCTCTCGTGCAGCGCCTTGGCGATCAGTTCCTTGCCGGTCCCCGATTCGCCGCGCACCAACACCGGTGCCATGCCCCGCGCCACTTTGGCGACCCTGCGCTTGACCGCCTGCATGGCATCGGACGCTCCGACCAACCTCGCCAGAGCTTGCTCTGCGCCGGGAGAAATCAGGGCTGCAGCCTTAGCGCGGGTACCCGCCTGGCCTCCTGCGCCCAGCGGGCCCGGTTTGGCCGCATGCACCGCGTCAACGCCGTGAATGGCCGAAGCCACGACGGCACGGAACTGCTTGAGGTCGACCGGCTTAGTGAGGTAGTCGAATGCACCGGCCCTGAGCGCTTCCACCGCATTCTCTGCAGAACCGTAGGCGGTCATCACCAGACAACGCTCAGCGCGTTGCTGCTGGCGCAATTCGTGCAGCAGTTCCATTCCAAAGCCATCGGGCAAGCGCATGTCGGTAATCACGACGGCGTACGCGTTTCGGCCCAGCAGAGAACGCGCCTCAGCCACGGTGCCAGCGGTTTCCACGCGGTAGCCCTCGCGCAGCAGGGTGAGCTCATAAAGGGTGCGCAGATCAGGCTCGTCGTCGACGACAAGGATGGATGCAGGCTCGTTAGTCATGGCGGGAGGGTCTCACACGACGATAGCGTCGAACAAGGATGCGCTCTGCACGGGCACCAAGCCGCTCGCACGAAAGCGTACCGTGAACGCATTGCCGGCCCGCTCGCCTTCATCGAGGACGCGATGCGCACGCTGGTAGCCGATGCTGGCGCCATGGCGTTCACACAGGCCCCGGCAGATGTACAGGCCAAGACCGCTGGAGCGGCTCTCGGAAGAAAAGAAAGGTTCGAACAAGTGGCGCTCGACTGACTGGTCGAGCGGAGCGCCGTCGCTCCAGACCAGCACGTTTGCCTGTCCTGCGCTCTCAAGGCGCGTTTGTACTTGCAGGGCATCGCTCGCGGCGGAGCGGTAGCGCAAAGCATTGTCAAGCAGGTTGACCAGCACGCGGCGCAAGTGTTCACCATCGAATTCCACCTGCATATCGCCGGCTCCGAGGCGCAGCAATCCCTGACGCTCAGCGGGCGCGTGGCGCTGCCAGTCGTGCCAGATTTGCTTCACCGATTCGTCCAGAGCGACGGTCGCCGCCGCAGCGTGATCCATTTGGTTCTGAACCCGCGCGATGTCGAGAATTTCCTCGGCAATGCGGTTGAGGCGCTCGGCATTCTGGCTGACCATGTGCGTCAAGCGCTTGTGCACAGGGTCTTGCAGATCTTCATCCAGAAGCGCGTTGGCTTGCACGATGGCGGCCAACGGATTTCGTATCTCATGCGCCACTGCGGCCGACATGCGTCCCATGGCTGCCAGTTTTTCGGTGCGCAGGCGCGCTTCCATCTCACGCAGGTCGTGCAGAAACATCACGCACAGGCGCGTGCTCGGAGGCTCCGAGGCCGGCGTTTTACTTGCAGTAAGCCAAGTCCGCACATGCAGGCCGATGGGACTCTCGTCGTCTGCGATCAGGTTGACGTCTGCCACCTGCGCCTCATCTTGCCGAAAGCTTCTGCGGGCCAAGGAACCCAAGGCGCTCCAGGAGGGGCGCGACTGGAGAGAGAACGGCAAGGTCAGGCTTGAGTCTCCTGCGAGCAACAAGATGCCGGCGGGGTTCGCAGTACGTACCACGAAGTCTTCGTCAACCACCAGCACGCCTTCGGTCAGGTTCTGAATCACCAGCGCGCTTACCTGGCTCTGCATGCGAGCGGTCATGCGGCTGCTCTCCGCGCTGTGTTGCTCTCGTACCAGACGCGCGGCGAGTTGGTGAATCAGAAATGCGGCGATGAAATAGCCGGTGCCGGTGAGGGCCGCCTGCAGTGAACGCTGGGCCATCTCTCCGCCGCTGGTGTCCCCCAGCCACCAAGCCCATGCCAGCAACAAGAGGGTGACCGCTGCCGTGGTACCGAGCGCCAGCGTCAACGTTCCGAGGACCGCCGCCATCAGGATCGGTAAGCCGAACAATGGCGTAAAACTCATAGTGCCCGCTTGCACCAGTTGCAGCGCGCTGATGAAAAGCAGATCGATGCCAATGGATGGCAACCACCTGACGCCTACTTGGGGCGGCGGTGCCGCGCGGCGTGCCATCAGGCGCAGTGAAAAAGTAGCGCCCAAATACAGCACACACATCCACAAAATCAACGGCTCGGCGGTGTGGTTGAGCGCCTGGTTGATCAGCTGCAGCAAAAGAAGAGCCAGCGCCACCAACGTGCGCCCTGTGAGGAATCCCTGCCAGAGCCTCAGAAACGAAGGATCGTCTCGCTGCACCATTCCTGCTCTCCCCCACGCCCATCGGGCATCGGGTACTCGTGGACCATCCAGTGGCGGCGGCGGATCAGCGTGCATCGTGCTGTTGGTGGGCTGCACAGCAGTAGCTACGCCCCCGCCATATCAAAGCGTCGCTGCGTGGTACGTGCACGCCGCATTGGGCGCACGCCAGCATGTCCTGCGGCGCAGCCAGCTGTGGCGCAGGGCCTTTGCGCACGGTGGTTTTGTGCCTGCGCTTGTTGCGCCAGCTGAAATAAGCCACCAGCAGCACGAGCAGCAGAACAAGGTACTTCATGACACAGCCCGACCCAGAACGACTTCAAGCGCGAAACGAGATCCCACATACGCCAGTAGCAGCAACGCAGCGCCGACATACAGCATGTTCATTGCACTGCGCCCCCGCCAGCCGAAACGCGATCGACCCAGCAGCAACGCAGCGAACGTCAGCCACGACAAAACCGAAAACACCGCCTTGTGATCCCAGTGGAAGGCTCGGCCGTAAATGACTTCGCTGAAAAAGACGCCGGCTATCAGCGTGCCGGTCAGCAGCACAAAGCCCGCGGCCACAAAGCGAAACGTCAGGCGCTCCAGGGTGAGCAGTGGCATGCCACTATTGGCGTCCACCGCCAGACGCAGCCGTTTTTCGGCGCGGGTCATGAGCCCCGCGTGGACCACTGCTGCAGCGAACAGGCCATAGGCTGCGATCCCCAACGCCAGATGCAGCGGCAACCAG
>JBBSRE010000006.1:0-21208 GCA_038243365.1 Burkholderiales bacterium
AATTTCCGTGAGCTACCAGGCGGGCTCAGGACCGGGCTCGATGGCAGCGCAGTACAGCATCATCCGCACTCCGGCTGGTGAGCCGCTCACCGGCACCAACCCGTTCACCTCCGCCGACTACCCGGCAGACAAACCGGTTGAAATTCCGGTGACTGCGATACCTGGCGTCAGCCTGAACCTCACCGGCAAGCCACAGGTGGGCGACGCCGTGACCCTCGCGCTCAGGCCCAGCTCCAGCATTTTTGAAGCGGTCGATAACGCCATCAGTCAGATCGGCACCGCCGGCAGCACCAACGCTGCCACGCAGGCCGTGGCACAGGCACTGGCGAGCTTCGACCAGGGCCTCTCGCGTATCCAGAACGTGCGCAGCTTCGCGGGCGATTTGCTGAACCGCGCCGACCGCATCACCGGCAACCAGGAGACCCGCAGCGTGCAGCTCGAAGCCGACCGCTCGCGCGCCGAGGACCTCGATATGATCAAAGGCATCTCCGACTTTCAGAACCAGCAGGTCGGATACGAGGCGGCGCTCAAGTCCTATGCCATGGTGCAGAAACTGTCGCTGTTCAACTTCATTTCCTGATCTCTCGGGCGCGCCGTACGCGCCATTTCGCGCATGGTTCAATCCGTTCTTGGCAGCCTGGTGCTGGCGTATCGCCCCTTGTGGAATCGCGCGCGCACGCTTGCCGGGATCGAGCTCACGGTGCAAGGCAACGCCCAGACGCCGGTGGACACACCGCACCTGCTGCGCACGCTCGCCGAAACCTGGAGCGCGACCAGTCCGCCCTTGCTGCTGGCGCCATCGGATCGGCAACTGATGTGCGACATACTGGAGCACGCACCTGCCGGCACGCCGTGGATCGCGGTGCGCGATGCCTGGCTGTCCGAACCCGCCATTCGCACCCGCGTTCAGGCTGCGCATCGCCGGGGCCTGCGCCTCGTGTGGCGAGGCGCGCTGGGTGCGCTGCCCGAGCCTGATGTCGCCGCCTGCTTCACCAACAGCGTGCTGAGCCTGAGCGCCGAGATGGCAGGCGCCGCGCTGCAGGCGCATGCGCCCGCGCGCGACCGTGGCAGGCGCGCCAGCGCGGGCGCCACGCCTCAGCGCGCCAGCCCGCTGATCGACGGGCAGATGTACGAGAACCTGCCCAGCCGCGCGTTGGCGCAGCTGTGTCTGGACCAACACCGCGCTGTGGCCGTTGCCGGATGGCCCGAGGAAGACGTGCTGCACAGCCTGCGCCACGAGCCAGTGCAGCCATCTCGCGCCGTCATCTTCCGACTGCTCAAGGCCATCGACGCCGAGCAATCGCTCGAAACCTTTGAAGACATCCTGAGCGAAGACGCCGTGCTGGCGTATCGGTTCATGATCTACACCAACTCCGCTGCGCTGGGCCTGCGCACCGGCATCGATTCGCTGCGTCGCGGCCTGGTGATGATGGGGTACTCGTCGCTCAAGAAATGGCTGTCTGACCAGCTTCCGGGCGCCAATACCGAACAGGATATGGAGCCGGTGCGCGCCAGCGCGGTGATCCGCGCTCGCCTGTCCGACCACCTGCTGGAAGCCGGCATTCAAAATGACCTGCGCCGCGAGGTCTATCTGTGCGGCTTGCTGCTGAATCTGGGTGATCTGCTGGGTGAGCCGCTGGGCCACGCCTTGCGCCGTATTCCGCTGTCAGAGCGCATCTATGACGCCACGGTGCTGCGCACCGGCCCGTATGCCGGAGCACTGGACATGGCGCTGGCCTTCGAGAGTGGGGATTGCGCAGCGATCCGCGCCTGCATCGAGAAGCACGAAATGGGTCTGGAAGAAGCCAACCGGGCGCTGCTGCGGGTGCTCTCATCCATCGATGTGATGCAGGTCTGAGTGTTCAGGCGGAACGACGCCGCCGCTCAGCCGCCTCAGCCCCCTCGCACGCGCTCGAAGGCGCGCCAGAACGCTGCATCTTGCGACGTTGCAAAGTTCACCCGCATCAGCGTGCTGGCCTGCCGGCCCGCGAGGACCAGGGCGCCGGGCGCTAGCAAATAGCCTTCATCCAACATGCGCTGCGCCAGCATGTCCGTGTCCACGCCGGTGTCCAGCCAACCGAACAAGCCGGCGGGCTCGGCGGCAAAGGTGCAGCCTGCCGCTTGCGCCAACTGCACGGTGCGTGCCCGCGCCTGGGAGAGGCGGCGGCGCAGGCGCTCGGCGTGGCGGCGCAGCTGGCCTTGCTCCATGCACAGCGCCAGCGCCTTTTCCAGCAAAGACGGCGTGGTCAGCGCCGAGAGCAGCTTGGTGTCCAGCAGCCGTTCGGTGAGCGCTGGCGGCGCCGCCAGGAATCCAATGCGCCAGTTGGGCGCAAGAATTTTGGCGAAGCCGCCCACATACACCGTGCGGCGCAGTCCATCAAGCGCACACAGACGCGTCGCGTGGTCAGGCGCCAGATGGCTGTACGTATCGTCTTCAACGATGTGAAAGTCATGTTGGTGCGCCAGCTGCAGCACTTGGTGTGCGCTGCCGGGCGTGAGGCAATAGCCGGTGGGGTTGTGCAGCACGCTGACACTAACGAACAGCTTGGGCGAGTGCGCCTCGCAGTAGCGCGCCATCACTGCCAGATCCGGCCCCTCAGGACCGCGCGGCACCGGCAGGATGCGCATGCCGAGCGCGTCCAGCCGGGCAAACTCCACCGACCAGCCAGGCTCCTCAACCATCACCGGGTCACCCGCTTTGAGAAGCGTTCGGCTGACGATGTCGAGCGCATGCGTGGCACCCATGGTGGTCATGATGTAGTGCGGCTGGGTGGGCACGTTCAGCTCGCCCAGCCGGCGGGCCAGGGCCAGACGCAGCCCGTGGTCGCCCATGGGTTCGCCATAGCCAAAGGAACCGTCGGCCAACGCCGGACTGCTCGCCACCTTGCGCACCGCCGCCAGCAGAAACCGGGCGTCTTCGAGCCAGTCGTGCGGGAACACACCGGCGCCGGGCTGGGCGTGGCCAGACGGCGGGTGGAACATGCCGCGGATCAGCGCTGTGGCGTTGATGCGCGAGCCCGACGGCAAGCCCGCAAATGGCGCGCCCAGCGCCGCACGGGCTCTTGTTTCTACAACTTCACTTTTGATAGCTTGTTGCGCAATACCAGTAAGCGCTAGAGGCACTTTTTGCATTAAATCGCGCACATAGAAACCGCGCTGGCGGCGTGCTTCGATCAAGCCCTGCGCCAGTAACTGGTCGTAGGCGGCCACCACCGTGGACGGGCTCACGCCTTGTTGGCGCGCACATTCGCGCACCGAGGGCATGCGCGCGCCAGCGGCCAGCAGTCGGGCCCGAATACGCTCAGCAAAACGGTCGGCAAGCTGGTCGGTCAGTGAGCGGCGTGGGGTACGGGTCAGCATGGGCAGGCGGGCGATGAGGCAATCAATCAGACGGGCGCAGGGCCATGCGATGAGCGATGGCCCTGCGCAATGTGCTGGCGCGCACGGCCATACAGTTGGTTTTTTTGTACGGAGAACTGTACTGGCACTGTAATGGCGAATCGCGCACCATAGCGTTGTTGTTCAGCGTCGTCTTCGCTTCTGCGTCTTCTTTTCGCAAATCCTTTCCCCTCAGCTTCCCGCCCCGCGCCGTCACATGCCCTTCACCGAATTCACTGCCCTGCTGGTTCTCGCCACTGCGATGAGCTTCTCGCCGGGGCCCAACACAACGTTGGCAGCAGCGATCGCCGCCAATCGCGGGCTGGCGCCCGCGATGCGCTTTGTTGTCTCTGTCCCGGTCGGCTGGACCCTGCTGCTGCTGCTGTGCGCCGGCGGCATTGGCGCTGCGATGGTGGCCGTGCCAGCGCTGCGCCTCGCCATCAAGGTGCTAGGCATCGGCTACCTGCTATGGCTGGCCTGGAAACTGGCGCACAGCGCCCGCATGGCCCAGGCCGACAGCGCCCGCATGCAAGTGGGTTTCTGGCAAGGCGTAGCGCTGCAGTTCGTCAACATCAAAGCGTGGCTGCTGGCCTTGACCATCGTTGCAGGCTGGGTCGCCGGACAGGCGGACGCAGCGCAGCGGCTGGCCGTGGTGGTGCCGGTGATGATGGTGTTTGCCTTTGCCAGCAACCTTCTGTATGCCAGCGCCGGCGCGATGCTGCGCGGCTGGCTGGCGGGGGGTGCGCGGTTGTTGTGGTTCAACCGTGCGATGGCAGCGCTGTTGGTGCTGACCGCGGTGTGGATGGTGCAAGCATGAGTACGCCAGATTCGCCCGCTGTCAGCGCTGCACAGGCCACGCGCGACGAGACACGCGGCATGTGGCTGGGTGTGCTCGGCGTGCTGTGCTTCGGCATCACGCTGCCCATGACGCGGCTGGCCACAGGAACGTCGGCTGATCCGCAACTCTCGCCCTGGTTTGTGACCTTGGCCCGCGCAGCGCTGGCGGGCGGTCTCTCCATCATTTTTCTGCTGTCAACGCGCTCGCCGAGGCCCCAGCGCCAGCACTGGAAAGCACTGGCGTTGGCGGCACTCAGCACCACCATCGGCTACCCGCTGCTTTTGGGCTACGCGCTGCGTGTAGTGACGGCCAGCCATGCGGCAGTCATCACAGCGCTGATGCCGCTGGCGACCGCCATGATCGCCGCCTGGGTGCTGCACCAACGCGCCCGCCTGGGATTCTGGTTGTGCGCCGTCGCTGGCAGCATTCTGGTCGTGATTTTCTCGGTGCTACGCGCCCGCCAGGGCGGCCACGCGCTTGGGTTTGAATGGGCAGACCTGCTCCTGCTGGGCGCAGTGCTGGCGGGGTCGGTCGGCTACATCTATGGCGCGCAGATCACGCCCGCCCTGGGAGCCGAGCGGGTGATCTGTTGGGTGTGCGTGATAGCGCTGCCGTACACATTGCCGGGTGCCTTGCTGCTGTGGCCAGAGCACAGCGTGCAGCCCAGCGCCTGGGGCGGCTTGCTCTACGTGGGCGTAGTGTCCATGTGGGCTGGTTTCTTTGCCTGGTTCAGAGGGTTGGCGCTGGGCGGCGCGTTGCGGGTCAGCCAAGTGCAGCTCTTGCAGCCGTTTTTCTCCAGTTTGGCGGCCGTAGTGCTGCTGGGCGAGGCGCTGGACGCGGTCACGCTCGCCTTTGCAGCCGCCGTTGTCGGCACGGTGCTGCTGGGCAAGCGCTTGTCGCGGCCTGTGCCGGCTCCCCATCCTGCGACGGCGCAAGATACCGGCACTGCCACTGCAACTTCCGCCTCCGCCTCCGCCGCAAGCCGCGCCAACTGAAAACCCCAGTTTTCATCGCATTGCGCATCTGCGACATTGCTGCATTACTGCATTACTGCATTGACCACTTCTTTCACGAAAGACTTGCCATGAACTGGACGCTTGCCTCCCGCACCGCCCGAATGAACCCTTCGGTGATCCGCGAAATTCTGAAGGTCACCGAGAAGCCCGGCATCGTCAGCCTTGCCGGCGGACTGCCGTCGTCGCTCACGTTCCCGGTAGACGCGTTTGCAGAAGCTTGCGCAGCAGTACTGAAGGCCGATGGCCCGGCCGCACTGCAATATGCCGCCAGCGAAGGCTACGCACCCCTGCGCGAAGCCGTAGCCGCGCAGTTGCCGTGGGAAGTTGACCCTGACCAGGTGCTGATCACCAACGGCTCGCAGCAGGCGCTCGACTTGGTGGCCAAAGTCTTTATCGACGCGGGCAGCCGAATCCTGGTGGAAACGCCCACCTATCTGGGTGCGCTGCAGGCTTTCGCGCCCATGGAGCCACGCGTGCAGCCGGTGGCCAGCGACGACGAGGGAGTGTGCATCGAATCGGTCCGCCAGCACATCGGAACCGGCACCGACAAGGCGCGCTTTCTCTACGTGCTGCCCAATTTTCAAAACCCCACCGGCCGCACCATGAGCGATGCGCGCCGCGCCGCGCTGGTCGAGTGCGCGGCAGAGCTGGGCTTGCCTCTGCTGGAAGACAACCCTTATGGCGAACTGTGGTTCGACGCGCCGCCGTCCAAACCCTTGACAGCGCGCAACCCGGCGGGGTGTCTCTACATGGGGAGCTTTTCCAAGGTGCTGGCGCCCGGTCTGCGTTTGGGCTTTCTGGTGGCGCCGCCCGACGTGTTTCCGAAGCTGCTTCAAGCCAAGCAGGCGGCCGATTTGCACACTGCCGGTTTTAACCAGCGCATGGTCGCGCAAGTGATGAAGGGTGGGTTTCTGGACCGGCACGTGCCGACCATCCGCGCGCTCTACAAGCAGCAGCGCGACGCCATGCTGGCTGCGCTCGAGCGTGAGATGCAGGGGCTTGGCGTCCAATGGAATCGACCAGACGGCGGCATGTTCCTGTGGCTGCGTCTGCCATCCGGCATGAGCGCGGTAGATCTGCTGCCGCTCGCCGTGGAGCGCAATGTCGCATTCGTGCCAGGCGCGGCGTTCTACGCCGATGCTCCGGAACTGAACACGCTGCGGCTGTCGTTCGTCACCGCCAGCGCCGCGCAGATCGACACCGGCATCGCGGCGCTGGCCGATGCGGTACGCAGCCTGCAAGCCCGGTCCTCGCCGGCTCCCGCACCTCAAACGGCGGCAGAGCTCCTGGCATGAGCCATCTCCGTTTCTTGCAGGTCGACGTGTTCAGCGAACGCCTCGGCGACGGCAACCCGCTGGCCGTGGTAGTGGGCGCAGACGCGCTACCCGATTGCACTTTTCAGCGCTTTGCCAACTGGACCAACCTGTCGGAAACCACGTTTCTTCTGCCGCCCACCGATGCGGGACGGGCTGCGGGTGCCGACTACCGCGTGCGCATCTTCACCCCCAGCGGTGAGCTGAGCTTTGCGGGGCACCCCACGCTGGGTAGTTGCCACGCCTGGCTGGCGTCGGGAGGGGAGCCATCCACCGCGGGCCGTATCGTTCAGGAATGCGGGCTGGGCTTGGTGGAGATCCGGCAGCGTGACGGCCAGCTGGCGTTTGCAGCGCCGCCCATGGTGCCGTCCGCGCCGCGCGCGGCCTTGCTCGCTTTGGTGTCTGGCGCACTGGGCCTGAGGGCGCAGCAGATCGTCGCGGCGCGCCATCTGGACAACGGTCCGCGCTGGCTATGCCTGCTGCTCGACAGCCGCGACACGGTGCTGCGGCTGCAGCCCGACCACGCCCGCCTGAAAGACCTGGGCCAAGACGTCGGCGTAGTACACATCGACATGGCTGACGCGGGCAGCGGAGCACCCCAGGCGGTGGTGCGCGCGTTTGCACCATCGCTGGGCACCACGGAAGACCCGGTCACGGGAAGCCTCAACGCCAGCCTGGCGCAGTGGTTGATCGCCGAAGGCCTGGCACCAACGCGCTACGTAGTGGCGCAGGGCGAGTGCCGCGGCCGCGCCGGCCGCGTGCACATCGAGCGCGACGTTCACGGCCAAGTCTGGGTAGGCGGCCAGTGTCTGACCGCGATCGAAGGACGGGTGCACTTTCCATGAGCATTAGCCATGCTTGCGCGCCCCTTTTCTCTCTCAACAGTGGATGCGCGCTGCGTTCTACGTGGAGGTCTGAATGACAAACGCATGTGTCGATCATCTGGTCGTTTTGGCTACCGATCTTGCTAGCGGCGTGCGGTGGTGCGAGGAAAAACTAGGCGTGACACCGGCCGCCGGCGGCGAGCATCCGTTGATGGGCACCCACAACGTTCTGCTCAATGTCTCCAGCGCCACGCACCCGCGCGCGTACCTGGAGATTATTGCTATCCATACAGGAGCGCCTCGGGCAATTCCGGAAAGCGCCAGACGCTGGTTTGACATGGACGACGAGGCGCTTCAGCGGCAGGTGGCGACACACGGACCACAGTTGATTGCCTGGGCGGCGTCAGTGCCGGATGTAGCAGCCGCAAGCGAGGCACTTCGTCAGTGCGGCCTGGACTGCGGCCCCGCCATCCGCGCGAGCCGGCCCACACCCACCGGAATGTTGAGCTGGAGCATCACCGTGCGAAGCGATGGCCAACGTCTGATGCAGGGCTGCGTGCCCACATTGATCGAATGGGGGGAGGTGCATCCCTGCGACCGCTTGCCGCCCAGTGGTGTCCAGCTGCAAAGTCTCAAGCTTGAGCACCCCCAAACCGACGACCTGCGGGAGGCCTGTGCCGCGTTGGGTCTGGACGCAATCCCGGTGAGCAGAGGGCCATTTGCGCAGCTGCAGGCGTGCTTGGCTGGGCCGCAGGGTGACATCGCTCTGTGCTCTACCGCGCCAGAGCAAACGCGCTGATCAAGCCCACCCCTCTCCATTTTTTCTCCAACATTGCTGCGCATCCTCGCGTTGCCACCAAGTGCTCGACATGAACTCGCTCCCGCCCCTGCTTCCCAGTCTTGCTGAAATCGAAGCCGCAGCCGCGGTCGTGTACCAGGAATTTCCGGCTACGCCGCAATACCGCTGGGCCTTGCTCTGCGAGCGTCTGGGCACCGAGTGCTGGGTGAAGCACGAGAATCACACCCCGGTCGGCGCCTTCAAGATCCGCGGCGGCCTGACCTATTTCGACCAGCTGGCCCGGCACGGGGAGATGCCGCAGGAAGTGATAGGCGCGACGCGCGGCAACCACGGCCAGAGCTTGGGCTGGGCAGCGCGCAAGCACGGCGTGGCCTGCACCATCGTCGTGCCCCATGGCAACTCGGTCGAGAAGAACGCCGCCATGCGCGCTCTGGGCGTCACGCTGATCGAACACGGCGACGATTTCCAGGCGGCCAAGGAACACGCCGCAGCGCTGACGGTCGAGCGCGGCGCACACATGGTGCCCAGCTTTCACTTCGACCTGCTGCGCGGCGTGGCGACGTACTGGTGGGAGTTGCTCAAGGCCGTGCCGCAACTGGACGTGATCTATGTGCCCATCGGCCAGGGTTCGGGCGCCTGCTCGGCCATCGCCGCCAAGCTTGCCTTGGCGCACCCGGTGCGCGTGATCGGCGTGGTCAGCAGCCACGCCACCACCTATGCCGATTCGGTCGCCGCGGGGCGCGTGGTGGAAGCCCCAGTTAGCACGGTGCTAGCCGACGGCATGGCCTGCCGCGTGGCCGACCAGGCTGCGCTTGAGGTCATCGCACCACACATCGACCACATCGTACGGGTCAGCGACCAGGAGGTGGCCGCCGCCATGCACGCACTGTTTGTGGACACGCACAACACGGCCGAGGGTGCCGGCGCGGCATCGCTGGCCGCGGCGATGCAAGAGCGTGCGCAGCTGAAAGGGCTCAACGTGGGGCTGACGCTTTGCGGCGGCAATGTGGACGCCGACATGTTTGCCGCCGTGCTGGCAAAGCAGGCCAAGCTGGACCGCTGATTTTCTGGGGCGCGGGGGCGCTGGGGGGCGCATCGTTCAGCGCCAGCGACCCGCGCACGCTTTGATGGCCGCCGGGCAGCGACCGCTCCCGCTGTGGTCACGCGAGCGACAAGCGAAGGCGGTGCGTTCTGGCCCAATTTCCCCGTATGGGAACCCTGCATCTTGTGCGCCATGGCCAGGCCTCGTTTGGCGCCGACGATTACGACCGACTGAGCCCCATGGGCCACCAGCAGGCGCTGCGTCTGGGTGAGTTCTGGCGCGAGCAGCGGCTTACCTTCGACACGGTGTACTGCGGCACGCTGCGCCGACATGAAGAAACCTTGGCCGGCATTGTGCAAGGCATGGGCAGTGCACCCGACGTGGTGCGAACCGCTCAGCTCAACGAATACGACAGCCACGCGCTGATGTCTGCTGTGCACCCCGAACCGCTGCCGCCCGCCGACACGCCGGAGCGCTATCGCGCCCACTTTCGCCTGCTGTGCGATGCGCTGGCGCAGTGGATGGCAGGCGTCATCAGCCCGGTGGGCATGCCCGACTGGGCCACTTTTTCAGAGGGCGTCAGCGCGGTGCTCGACGAGATCCGCTGCCAGCATGCCGGTGGACAGGTGCTGCTGGTCTCAAGCGGTGGCCCGATTTCAACCGCCGTGGGCCACGTGCTCGGCACAGCACCTGAAGTCACGATTGCGCTCAACATGCGGATTCGCAACAGCGCGGTCACGGAAATGAGCATGTCCCCCAAGCGCCTGATGCTGCAGACCTTCAACACGCTGCCGCATCTTTGCAAGCCCGAACACGCCAGCTGGCTTACGCACGCTTGAGAGCCACGAGGCGGCGACTCAATCCCGAGAGATCGTCAGATCGGCGGCGCAATGCGTCGCGGCCGGCGCGACCCGAATCGAACCCCGGCTGAGCGCTCATTCATCGCGCCAGACGGGGCACGTCTCCGCCTTGAGGCGCGCACGCAAAGCGCGGTAATCCGGGAGCTCGGCCTCCACCGTGGCCCAGAACTGCGGGCTGTGGTCCATAAAACGCAAATGGGCCAGCTCGTGCACCACCACGTAGTCCACCACGTCGGGTTCAAAGTGCATCAGACGCCAGTTCAGCCGGATCGAGCCATCACTGCGCGCGCTGCCCCAGCGGGTGCGGGCGTTGGTCAACGCCAGGCGCTGCCAGCGCACATGCATACGCGGCGCAAAGTGGTCCAGCCGCTCGACAAAGTGCTGCCGCGCGCGGCGCCCTAGCCACGCAGCGGTGGCATCGCGCAACTGGTCAGCGCTGGCAGCGGCGTTCAGGCCCAAATGCAACTGAGACGGAACGCCATCGCTCTCTTGCACGAAATCTCCTTTTATCGGCGCGCCGGGCATGAGGCGGACCCACAGCGAGCCACCGAGAAACGGCAACACCACTCCGTCGCGCCACACAATCCGCGCGGCATCCTGGCGCCCGGCACGCTCACGCGTCTCGTCGAGCTTGCGCAAGATCCAGCCCGACTTCTCCTGCAGCGCCGCGTCGATTGCGCTCAAGCTGACACTGTTCGGCGCCCGCACCGCCAGCCCCTCGGCGCCCACGGTGAACCCGATGGTGCGGCGCCGCGCACGCACCAGCGCGTAGCCCACCAAGGCATTGCCTAGCCGGAGTTCGCGCCGTGCTTGTGGGTGCCGGAACACCAGCGGTCCGGGCCAGCCTGCCGAACTCATCTGCGGCGAGGCGGCGCTGAGGAGCGGCACGTTGACGTCAGGCTTTTTTGCTATGTTTTCAGGAGCTACTGGCGCTTGCCCCAATTGCTCTGGAGGCCTATTTGGCTCTGACTTCTTCTGAGTGGCACGGTCCACAACCTCACCGCCGCTGGGCGCGAGAAAATCCAGAGCCAACTGCAACAGGGGGCGCATCGCGAGCACGGGTGGGTCAGTCAGCCATTGTGGTGATCAGCGCAAGGCGGCCGGCAAGGCGGCCGGCAATCAGGCCGCCTCGCAGCAGTCCCTCTCCAGCACGCAGCGAGCGCGGCGGCGCAGCAACTTCTGCAGCTCGACTCATGCTACTTGCACCAGCGCCACAGGTTGCGCTGCCAAGGCTTCCTGGCGCGCCAAGTAGTCGGCAAAGGCAGACAAATCCTGGTGCACCGTGCATGCTGCTGCCGCTCGTGCTGCCGGGGCGTCCGGGTCGAGCGGCGCCGCGCTGCGGTCCGCGTCGCCGCCGCGCAGCGCGTGCAGGTGCATTCCGAGCGCTTGCGCTGCCTGGAGATGCAGCGCGCTGTCGCCCACGGCGTGCACCTCTTTGGCGTCAATACCGTAGCGCTCGCAAATCTGCTCCAGCAGACCGGGCGCGGGCTTGCGGCAGCTGCAGTGGTCGCTCGGCGCGTGCGGGCAATAGAAGATGGCATCGACACGACCACCGGCCGCTGCCAGCAGCCGGTGCAATTTGGCGTGAATTTCGTTCAACGATGCTACGTCGAACAGGCCGCGTCCGAGGCCCGGTTGGTTGGTGGCAATCACCACATGCCAGCCCAGCCGGTTGATCCGCGCCACGGCTTCGAGCGCCCCCGGCAGCGGGTGCCAAGCCTCTGCCGTGGCAACGAACTCCTCGCCCTCGGGCAGAGCGTTGAGGGTGCCGTCGCGGTCGAGAATGATGAGTTTCATGCGGTCATTATCTGAAGTTTGTGAGCCACGGGCACCATCCGCGACGCGGTAGCGCCCTATTCATCGCTGGCGGCGCCCGGTGACCCGGCGCGCTCCCAAACCACGAGATACCGACCCCGATCACGCCCTGCCGCCCAGCGCGGCGTCAGTGCGTCGCCCGGCCGCAACGGCGCGGTGGTCAAGTCGCTGACCTGTACCTGCTGCGGTCCTTACAGACCGTCGAAGGCCAGAATCAGCTCACTTCCCCCTGGCTGGTGCAGATTGGGCATGCGCGGGCGAGTGCCGAGCACCTTGAGCGCACCGCGGGCGGACCAAAGGCGAGCGTCAGAAAGGGCCAACGCGAACCAGAAGAAGCACGCAAGCTAGGCGTAGCGATTCTGGAGCGTGGCGTCTGCCGGATCACACCGCCAGGCGCGAGAGGTCGGCCACGCGGTTCATCGCCGTGTGCAAGCTCTTGAGCAGCCCCTGGCGGTTCAGGCGCAGGTCCATTTGCTCGGCGTTGACCATGACATCGTCAAAGAACGCGTCGACCGGCGCCCGCAGGACGGCCAAGGTTTGCAGCGAGCCGGTGTAGTCGCCGGATTCGAACTGCGCGTTGGCCTCGGGCACGAAGCGCTGCAGGGCGGCATACAGGTCTTCCTCGGCTTTCTCTTGCAGCAAGTCAGGGTTGACGTGCGGGTCGACAGGGCCTTCGAGCTCGGCTTTTTTCAGGATGTTGGCGATGCGCTTGTTGGCGGCTGCCAGCGCAGGCGCCTCTGGCAGTGCGGCGAAAGCGCGCACCGCGGCCAACCGCTGCGGAATGGTCGACCATTGGCCCAGCTGCTGCGCGTAAATCGCCGCGTCCACTTCCGCTGCCGAAGAGCCGCCGTCACGCAGGTAGCCTTTGAGACGATCAATGAGGAATTCGTCGAGTTCGGTACTGCGGTCCTGCACCATGCCTGGCTGAAACGCGGTGAACGCTGCGCGGGTCAGTTCGTGGAAATGCAGTGGCAGCTGTTCCTCAATGAGCATGCGAATCACGCCCAGCGCATGGCGTCGCAACGCAAACGGATCACGATCGCCCGTCGGCAAATTGCCGATGCCGAACATGCCAGCCAAGGTTTCGAGCTTGTCCGCCAGCGCCACCACCAAACCTACCGTGTTGCGCGGCAAAGTGTCACCCGCAAAACGCGGCTTGTAATGGTCTTCGATGGCGTCCGCCACCGCCTCCGGAAGCCCGTCGTTCAGCGCGTAGTAGCGTCCCATGGTGCCTTGCAGCTCAGGGAATTCGCCCACCATGTCGGTCACCAGATCCGTCTTGGCCAGCTGCGCCGCCTGATCGGCGTGCTGCACCAACTGCGCGTCGCCCAGTTGCTGAGCAATAGCCTTGGCAATGGCGCGCACTCTCTCCACGCGCTCGCCCTGTGTGCCCAGCTTGTTGTGGTAGACCACTTTGCCCAGGCCGTCGACGCGCGAGGCCAGCGTTTTCTTGCGGTCCTGGTCGAAGAAAAACTTGGCATCGGCCAGGCGCGGTCGGATCACGCGCTCGTTGCCGCCGACCACCAGGCTGGCATCTTCGGGTGTGATGTTGCTGACCACCAGAAACTGGTGGCTCAGCTTGCCCGCAGCATCCAGCAGTGGAAAGTATTTCTGATTGGCCTTCATGGTGAGGATCAGGCATTCCTGCGGCACATCGAGAAACTCTTGCTCGAACGAGCAGACCAGCACATTGGGGCGCTCGACCAGCGCAGTGACTTCGTCGAGCAGGGCTGCGTCGTCGATGGCGCGAACGCCGTTGCCGATTTTCACGGCCGCAGCTTGCAACTGGCGTGCGATTTCGTCGCGGCGTTCGATGAAGCTCGCGATCACGGCGCCGTCCTTTAGCAATGTGGCGGCATAGCTGTCGGCGTCCGGCAGCACCACAGGCGACACTGCAGCTTCGAAGCGATGTCCCTGCGAGGTGTTCCCCGCCATGAGCCCGAGCGCCTTGACAGGCACCACGGTGCTGCCGTGCAGCGCCACCAGCCCATGCGCCGGGCGGACAAACTGCACGCTGCTCCAGCCAGGCAGTTCGCAGTCGGTCTCCAGCTGGTAGGTCATAACCTTGGGGATGGGCAGCTTGCTGATGGCATCGTGCAGCGCTTTTTGTAGCCCTGCTTCCAACGTGGCGCCAGTGACGGTGCTGTCGTAGAAGAGCGCCTCTGCCTTGCCGTCTTGCGCGCGTTTGAGCGACGCGACTGCCACAGCCGGGTCCGACACGTCGGCACCCAGCGCCTGCAACTTTTTCAGCAGCGCCGGGCTGGCGTTGCCATTGGCGTCCAGGCCCACTGACACCGGCATGAGCTTTTGCTGGACAGCCTTGTCGTCGGCTTTGGAAGCCACACTGGTGACATGCGCCGCCAAGCGACGCGGCGAAGCAAATGCCGTGACGATTGAATCAGCGCCCGCCAGACCTTGGGCCTTGAGCTGATCGGCCAAGGTGTGCGCAAACGCATCGCCCAGTTTTTGCAACGCTTTGGGCGGCAGCTCTTCCACAAACAGTTCGACAAGCAGGTTTTGGGTGGTCATGGGGATAGTCAACTCTCAGCTGGCACCACCGGCGCGTAATGCAGCACGGTAGGAAAAGGATCATAGAAATGGTGCAGCAGCGCGCGCCACTGCTGGTACTGCGGTGACTGGCGGAAGCCTTGGGTGTGGTGTTCCAACGATTCCCACCGCACCAGCAGCACATATTGGTGGTCGTCCTCCAGGCAGTGCTGCAATTCATGGCCCAGGCAGCCGGGCGTAGCCGCAATGATGTGCTGCGCGCTCTCAAATGCCGCTTCGAAATCCGCCGTTTGCCCTGGACGAATCTGCAGTGTGGCGATTTCCAGCACCATGGCGACCGCCTGACTACGCCGCTTTGGGCTGCATCTGCGCCACCCACTCGCGCGGCGCCATCGGGAAGCCCAGGCGTTCCCGGCTCTCGTAGTAGCTTTGCGCCACAGCGCGGGCCAGATTGCGAATGCGGCCGATGTAGGCGGCGCGTTCGGTCACGCTGATAGCGCCGCGCGCATCCAGCAGGTTGAAGCTGTGCGCGGCCTTGAGCACCTGCTCATAAGCGGGAAGCGCGAGCTGCACCTCGATCAGGTGCTTGGCCTGTTTTTCATGCGCGCTGAAGGCGGCAAAAAGAAAATCCGCGTCGCTGTGCTGGAAGTTGTAGGTGGACTGCTCCACCTCGTTTTGCTTGTACACATCGCCATAGGTCAGCTTCGAGCCGTCAGCGCCCTGCGTCCAGGTCAGGTTGTAGACGTTGTCCACCTCTTGCAAGTACATGGCCAGACGCTCGAGCCCATAGGTAATCTCACCGGTGGCGGGCTTGCAATCGATCCCACCCACTTGCTGGAAGTAGGTAAATTGGGTCACCTCCATGCCGTTGAGCCAGACCTCCCAGCCCAGACCCCAGGCGCCCAACGTGGGGTTCTCCCAGTCGTCCTCGACAAAGCGGATGTCGTTCTTTTTGAGGTCAAACCCCAGCGCTTCCAGGCTACCCAGATACAGCTCCAGGATGTTGGCCGGCGCGGGCTTGAGCACCACCTGGTATTGGTAGTAGTGCTGGAGGCGGTTGGGATTCTCGCCATAGCGACCGTCTTTGGGCCGACGGCTGGGCTGCACGTAGGCGGCTTTCCATGGCTCGGGGCCGATGGCGCGCAGAAAAGTGGCAGTGTGCGAGGTGCCGGCGCCGACTTCCATGTCGATGGGTTGCAAAAGCGCGCAGCCCTGGTCGGCCCAGTACGACTGGAGCTTGAGAATAATTTGCTGGAAGGTCAACATGCCATGTGCCGCGCGGGGCGAGCCGCGCCAAAGAAGACGGGCGCCAGAGCGGCGCGCAAACGTCGATTTTACGGGCGCGCTTTAACAGTGGAGACGGCGGCTATTGCCGCCGTCCTAGCCGCACCGCTCAGGTGCCGCGTGAGTGGGTCAGGCGCCGTCCCAGCGGCGCAGCACCAGGCTGGCATTGGTGCCACCGAAGCCAAAGCTGTTGGAGAGCGCGGTGCGAATCGGTGCGTCCACGGTGGCACGCACCAAAGGCATGCCTTCTGCGGCCGGGTCCAGCGTCTCAATGTTGGCCGAGCCGGCAATGAAACCCTGCTGCAGCATGAGCAAGCAGTAGATGGCTTCCTGCACGCCGGTGGCGCCGAGCGAATGGCCGGTGAGCGACTTGGTGGACGAAAAACGAGGAATGGCGTCACCGAACACCGCTTTGATCGCGCGCAGCTCAGGCACATCACCCACGGGCGTCGAGGTGCCGTGGGTGTTGATGTAATCGATAGGCTGATCCAGCCCGGCGATGGCTTGCTGCATGCAGGCGATGGCGCCTTCGCCCGAGGGTGCCACCATGTCAGCACCATCGGAAGTGGCGCCAAAACCAATCAGCTCGCCCAAAATGGTGGCGCCGCGGGCCTGCGCGTGTTCGAGACTCTCAAGCACCACAGCGCCGCCACCGCCCGAAAGCACGAAGCCATCACGGTTGGCGTCATAGGCGCGCGAGGCTTTTTCAGGCGTGTCGTTGTAGGCGCTGGACATGGCGCCCATGGCGTCAAACAGCATGCCCATGCCCCAACTGACTTCCTCGCCACCGCCGGCAAACATCACGTCCTGCATGCCCCAGGCGATCTGCTGGGCAGCTGCGCCAATGCAATGCGCCGAGGTGCTGCAGGCCGAGGTGATGGAATAGTTGATGCCCTTGATGCCAAAGTTGGTCGACAAACACGCTGACACGGTGGAGCTCATGCAGCGCGTGACCTGGTACGGCCCTACGCGGCGAATGCCTTTGCTGCGAAGCACGTCGGCGGATTCGATCTGGTTCTCGGGCGAGCCGCCGCCTGAACCCATGATCAGGCCCGTGCGCGGGTGCGATACGGTCTCAGGCGGCAGGCCTGCTTCGGCGATGGCGTTCGTCAGCGCAACGTGCGCATAGGCTGCCGCATCGCCCATGAACCGAAGCTGCTTGCGGTCTATCACTGCTTCCAGGTCGATCTGCGGCACGCCGGCGACTTGGCTGCGCAGGCCCATCTCGGCGAACGACGGCATGGCGCGAATTCCAGAGCGGCTGCCCCGCAGGGAAGCTGTGACCGTAGCGTTGTCATTGCCAATGCACGAGACAATGCCCGTGCCCGTGATCACCACGCGTTTCATGGAGACTCTCCTTTATCCGGGGTGGCGCTTATCGCTTCAGCGCCGTCCTTCTTGAACAGGCCGACCCGCAGGTCGTTGGCCACATAAATTTCCTCACCGTCGACGAGCATGCGGGCATCGCCGATCGCCATCACGAGCTTGCGCTTGATGACGCGCTTGATGTCAATCTCATAGCGCACCAGCTTGGCGGTCGGTCCCACTTCGCCCGTGAACTTCACTTCCCCAGCTCCCAGTGCTCGCCCACGCCCCGGCAGCTCCAGCCAGGTCAGGTAAAAACCGATCAGCTGCCACATGGCATCGAGCCCCAGGCACCCCGGCATGACCGGATCGCCGCGGAAATGGCATTCAAAAAACCAGAGGTCAGGGCGTATATCAAGCTCGGCGCAGATCTTACCCAGTCCGTGAGCGCCGCCGTCGCTGTCGATGTGGGTGATCCGGTCGAACATCAGCATCGGCGGGAGGGGAAGTCGGCCGCTTTCGGGAGAGAACAACCGGCCCTCGCCAGAATCAATCAGTTGGTCGTAGGTAAAGGAATCTGCCATGTGCATCGTGCTCCGGCGCCGCCCTGCGGCGCTCATCGTGGGTGGGGCTTTTCTCAACCGGTTCTGCGGGCTGGGCCATGCAGAAAATCCGCGCCTCGAACCAGGCAGAGTTTTCGGATGGCAGGCTGATAGCTAGTTGTGATTGTAGAGACGCTTTTCAACGCTTCCGCTTCCCCTGCGCGCGCTGCGCCGCGACTGCGGCCAGCAGGCAAAGGCTGCCGAGCCACCACAGCGGCGCCAGGCGCCAGCGAGATGCCCACCAGGCAAACGGCGTCACGGCGCCCGAGCGGCCCTGCACCTGCGTCTGCAACACGGCACGCGTAGCGCGTGGCAGCGAGGCGACAATTTCTCCTCGGTAATCGATCACGGCGGTGGCGCCGGTGTTGGTGGCACGCACCATGGGACGTTCGAACTCCAGCGTCCGCATGCGGCTGATCTGCAGATGCTGGTCAATCGCCAGCCCGTTCCCGAACCAGGCGATGTTGCTGACGTTGAGCAAGACCGTCGGCGCCGCAGACGGCACGCGGAAATGCGCGGCGATTTCGTCGCCGAACAGGTCCTCATAGCAAATATTGGGAGCAATACGCTCTCCGCGCCAGCTGAAGGTGGGCTGGGCCAGCGTGCCGCGGTTGAAATCGCCCAACGGGATTTTCATCAGATTCGTGAACCAGCGAAACAGCGGCGGTACAAATTCACCGAAGGGCACCAGATGGTGCTTGTCGTAGCGGTAGTTCCCCAGTACGCCGGGCGTGAAGCCGATCACCGAATTGGTGTAGCCCTGTGCCGCATCGCCGAGGGGTATGCCGACCAGCGCCGCCTGATTGCCCGCAGAAAAGCGTCTCGCGATGGCGTCCAGATAGCCCGGGGGCAGTTGCTGCGCAAGCAAGGGGAGCGCCGTCTCAGGCGCCACGACCAATTCGCCTTGCGCGGTCAAGAACTGTTCGGCATACCAGCGCAGCGCGGTGGGAACGCCAGAGCCGGCCTCAAACTTCTCGTCTTGCGCAATATTGCCTTGCAAAAGCGCCAGCGTCAGCGGCGGTGCCTGTTCGCCGGCGAGGTTGGTCATATCCAGCGCCTGAGCGCGCCACCAGCTCGCAACAGACATGCCTAGCCCCACGGCGCCCAGCAACAGCCACGGCCCCACTGAGCGCAGATCACGCAGCCGGGCGCTGGCGAGCACCGCGGCGATCCAGGTGGCTCCAAACCCCAGGGCATACACCCCGCCAAGGCGCGCCAGCGGTGCGAGCGGGCCGTCGGTGTGCGCGTAGCCGCCGGCACCCCAAGGAAACCCGGTCCACAGCGTGTTACGCGCCAGTTCCGCCAGCAGCCAAAGGCCTGCCAGCAAGCTTGCTGCACCCAAACGCGATACCGGCTTGAAGGCGACGAAAAGCGCCCCCGCAGCGGCGTAGTAACTGCCCAGAAAGGCCGCCAACCCCAGCACAGCGAGGACCGCCAACGGCGCCGCCAAGCCGCCATAGGTGTGCAGGGACGTAAACAACCACCAGAAAGTGCCACACAGCCATGCAATGGCGAACATCCAGACCGACGCCGCGCCGTGGGCGGGCCGTTTCGCGCCTTGGAGCAAGGCCGCAAGCACGCTGAGCGAGAGGATCTGCAGCCACCACAGCGGCTGGCCGCTCCCGGGCCAGGCGAGCGAAGCCGCTTGCGCCAAGCCGGCCAGGCACGCGAGCAGTGCACGCCCCACCGCGCCGCCGCGGTTTGGCATCAGGGCCTGGCAGCCTCTTCGATCGCGCCGGTCACCTTGAACCAGCGCACCGCGCCACCTTTGGTGTGCAGCACCACAAAATGCAGGCCGCAGAACTGGAGGTGCTCGCCGCGCTGCGGCACATGGCCCATTTCGTGCGCGATCAGGCCGCCGATGGTGTCGAATTCTTCATCGGGGTCGGAGCTGGCCACGGGAACGCCGAAAGCCTCGGAGACGCGTTCTACCGGCGTGTCGCCGCTGACGCGGTAAGTGCGATCGGCGAGCGCGAAGATGTCGCCGTCGTCCTCGGGAACGTCGAACTCGTCTTCAATTTCTCCGACGATTTCTTCCAGAACGTCTTCAATCGTGACCAGACCCGCCACGCGTCCGAACTCGTCGATCACCACCGCCAAGTGGCTGCGGTTGATGCGGAACTCCCTCAGCAGGTCGTTCAGCCCCTTGGTCTCCGGCACAAAAGCCGCAGGGCGCAGCAAAGTGCGTATGTGCAGTTCGGGCGCCCGCTGCAGCTTGAGCATGTCCTTGGCAAGCAGCACGCCGATGATGTTCTCGCGCTCGCCCTGGTAGACCGGGAAGCGTGAGTGGGCAGTGTTGATGACGAGGCGAAGCAGCTCGTCCATGGGTGCGTCGATGTTGAGCAAGTCCATACGCGGAGCTGCGACCATGACGTCGCCAGCGGTGCGGTCGGCCATGCGCAACACGCGCTCGAGCATGACGCGCGACTCAGGGCCGATGAGCTCGTTCTCCTCGGCCTCGGCCAGGATGCCGACAAGTTCGTCGACCGAATCCGGTCCGGGGTGGATGAATTCGGCAATTTTGCGCAAGAAAGTGCGCTTGTCTTCTTTGTCAAGCGCGTGCGAGGGGTGCGGATCGGACACTGCCTAGGGGTGCAGGACGTGCGGTAGTGAAACAGGGCCCTAGTGTAGTGGTGCTCGTCCCTGGCGCCAAAACCGCTGCGGCATCAAGCGTCGGCAGAGAGGTCGGGTGACAACGCTTGGCTTCGCTCTGCCTGGAGGCTTGAGAGAAACACACTGAACTGACGTGCCTGTCTTTTGAGGTGGTAATCGAACGCCGCGAACTGCTCGTGGGCGACTTCAGTCATGTGCGAATCAAAGGTGGCGGCTGGAAGCTCCAGAAACGCCTGCGATTCAGAGCCGTCTCGCCGTACCACCGCACCCGCTGCGCGCGCAATGTTCAGCATGGCCATGTTTTCTGACAGCGCATGAATGAACAACACGCGCACCCCTTCGTTGCGTGCATAGATTGCTGCGCGCTCGAATAGGCGCGCCCCATAACCCCGGCCTCGCGCATAAGGCAACACGGACACCGCAAACTCTGCGCACTCAGGATGCTCGGGCGTGTCGGTATACGCCACGTGCGCCATCGCCACCAATTCCAGACGCCGATTGTGAATACCCAGGATGTCGTCTCGCTCGAAATCGAGCTGCTCCGCATACCGCCGAATCTGCTCGTCCCCTGCGGAGTAACCGAAACGCAAGTAGCGATCCGCAGGGCTGAGTGCGATCAAGTGGTGAACGATGCGGTTGCGATACCCCGGGCCCAGCGAGCGGATCGGCAGCATCGCGGAAGCAGCAGCGGCGCCAGGGTTGAAAAACCTTCCCGCCACGGGCCGAGTAAGGTCCTCAGCGGGGGGAAGGCGGATGTCGGTCAAAGCGTTCATGTCCTCAATGTAGGACCAAAGTTTGCCGAATCCAAGTATTTTTGCTGCATTGCAGCAATTTAGGTATTTCCCCTTACAACGCGCTATGAATCAAGAGCTCCGGTAACCACCTAGCAAAGCCCACTGAACCTCGTCAGACTGGCACTGCTGTGGTGGCTTTGACGCGATCCAGCACAAAGCTTGTCTTGCAGTCTTGCACGCTGGGGTGCTTGAGCAAGGTGTCCATGATGAAGTGGCT